>CAZYNO010000048.1:0-12518 GCA_964648845.1 uncultured Bacteroides sp. | reverse complement strand
AACCCAAAATCTACGACGTTGTTATCTCTGACGGCGCCCACCGCCTCGCATAAAAAATGCGCAGAGCGCGAGTAAAGAGTAAAGAGTAAGCCGACGCTGACGACGATGTGATACGCGCAATCCTTTGTGTGGGCGCTATCCATAGCGCCCACACGGCTCGCAATGCTATCTATTTGATACATAGTTGTTTGTCGTCGAATTGATGCCGGGCGCAACGGGTTGCGCCCCTACAAGGAAACCGCGTATTGCATCGACGCAACAAACAAAAGTAAAGAGTAAAAAGTATGTGTCGAGTGCACTACTTTTTACTCTTTACTTTTTACTCCTTACTTGCGCGCAGCGCAGCGCGTTACTTACCAGCGTCCGCCGCCGGGACCTCCACCGGGTCCACCGCCGCCGGGACCACCGGGACCACCGCCGGGACCTCCACCGGGTTGTTCGTGTCCGGGAGGGCCACCAAAGGTGTCCCACCATAAGTCGCAGCTTGTCATGCTCAGCATGGCGGCAAGGCAAATAGCCATCAGGATGATTTTACTTCTGCGTTTCATAATGTCTTAGTTTTTAGTTGTTTTATGTCTATTTGACTTGTTGAATTGGCAAAAGTTTAATCGGTTGGTTAAATTAATTTTAATTTTATGATTTTTGATATTCGGAGGGCGACATGCCTGTGAGATGCTTGAAGTATTTGCCAAACGACGATTGGTTGGTGAAGCTTAGTGCATACGCCACTTGCTGCACATTTTTGCCCGAAAAACGCAGCAGGTTTTTGGCCTCGATAATCACAAATTCGTTAATCCAGTCGGCTGCCGAGCGTCCGGTGGCATCCTTCACCAGCACCGTCAAATATTTTGGCGAAATAAACAGCTTGTCGGCATAATAAGCCACGGTGCGGTGCTTTGTGTAGTTGAGGTGCACAAGACGCATAAAGTCGCTGACGTAGTTTGAGCGGCGGCTGCGACTCTCGTCGGGATTTTCTGCCTCGCGGTTTATGCGCATGAAATTGAATTGCAATATCTGGTAGAATATAGTAGATATCACCGAGCGGGCAATGTTGAGAGTGAACACTGTTTCTTCGTCATCGCGAGCGTTGAGGTCGAGGAGTTCAAAGCAGTGCATAATCTTGGCTGCCTCGGCATCCGAAATGCGCATCATCGGCGAGCGTTTTTCAATCAGAGAGCGTATGTTTATGGCGTTGAGATTGATGTTGATGTCTACCAAAAAGCTCGTAGACACCAGCAAGATGTATGCGTCAATGCGCGAATAGTCTATATTTGTGATGCGAAACAATGTGCCGGGATTGATGACCAACAGAGAGTTGCCCTTCACGTGATAGTTTTGCAGATTGATATCAGCATCGAGGCTGCCTTTGCGGCACACAATTATTGCCAGGCAATCAAGACGCATCGGCGAGTCGAATTCTGGTATGCGTTCGCTGTCGCCTTTGATGCGCGAGTAGATGTAGTTGTCGCCCATGCGGCTAAATTTTGTGGATATGCGTTGCATGCCCGACAACTGACTGATTTGCAGATTTTTCTCCATGGCTTTATTTGCAAATTATCATTAGTTTTGAGTGATGTGAACGTCCATTTGCGGGAAGGGGAACGAGATGCCCGGGCGCGGAAGTTCGGTGTAAATACGTTTATTTATAGTGTAGTAAACAGTCCAATAGTCTGAGCTTTTTGCCCATGCACGCACTTTGAGGTTCACGCTCGAGTCGCCGAGAGTGTCGAGCACCACAACGGGGCTACGGTCAATTTTGGCGGGTTTGGGCATGCCTTTTTCGTAGTGGCGACGTGCGCGAGCCACGTGCTCTTTCACGCGGTTGTGGTGGCCGCCAAACATGCGCGAAAACAACGAGCGCTTTTCTTCAATTTCTTCAGTGTCGTCGTCGCTGTCGGTTGCAGCAGTTTCCGCCTCGTCGTCTTCGATATATTGCTTCACGATGAGCGGCTCTGAGTTGAGTATGTTGAGAATGGTGTCTTTAGCCTTATCGAAGTCGTCGCCATAGCTGATGGCAACGTCCCAGTCGATGCGGCGATACGACTCGCGGCTCCAGTTGTTGATTGAGCCGGTTGACAGCCCGCCGTTGGGTATGATTATCGACTTGTTGTCGGGAGTGCAGATGATGGTGCTGAATATCTGTATTTCGGTGACTGTGCCGGCGTAGCCTTGAGCCTCGATATAGTCGCCCACTTTATAAGGTTTGAGCAAGAGTATGAGCACACCACCGGCAAAGTTTTGCAAGGTGCCGCTCAATGCCATACCAACAGCAACACCTGCCGAGGCAAACACCGCGATAAACGATGAGGTCTCTATGCCGAGTATGCCGATTACGGTCACCAGCAGTATGAAGTAAAGTGCTATGCGCACAAGGCTGAGCACAAATGTGGTGAGCGATTTATCAACCTGGCGGCGTATCATCACCGTCTGCACAAGGTTGTGTATGCGCTTGATTACGAATTTACCGATGGTGAACACCAGCAGCGCCACTGCCAAGCTGATTGAAAAGTCGACCAACGATGTGGTCATGTGGCTGATAACGTCATCAATAGGTAGTGATTTCATAAGCTGCCACTCTTCTTTGGCATTCGCCGCTTGAATTGAGTCGGGAAGCAATGAAACAGGCTCTTGTAATAGTAGCATATTGTGTTGAAATGTTGATAATGTTAGTATTTAAAGCTTATAAGTGAATTATTGGTTGTCTGTTTTGTTGAATAGAGCCGAGACAACGTCGGTGTACCACGACAGCGTGTCGTAATTTTTTCTCGCTGCTACGGCATCGTCTTCGCTTTTGAAAATGTAGGTCGAAAAGCCGCTGTGCGAGTCAATCAGCACTTGTTGCCACAATGTTGGTGTGGCTGCGGTGTAGAGCAGACAGTTGTTGAGCGCCGTTTGCCACGAGGCATAATCTTCGTCGCTTGCCAAAGCTTTTACATAGTCGCCCAGGTCGTAATAGTAGCATGTAGCATCTGCCATGAACGGCTGTGGCTTGTATCCTGTTGGATAGCACGTCTCAGCTTTCTCGTAGATGTAGCGAGTGGCGGCGGCAAGGTTGCCGAGCCCGGCGGTGCGTATCACCGACATGGTGCACGTTTGCCAAAAGCCCGATTGGTCGTTGTAGAAGTTGAAGGTGTTGGTTGCCGCGCCGACAAGGTCGAAGTTGTCGGCAAACAAACATTTGAGGTTTTTGTCGTAGGGCATACCGTCAACCGGCAATTCGCTCACGCTTGCCACAATGTATGGCGTGGTGTCGCGCAGCTCGTAAGCCACTTCGATTGACCCCATATAGCAGCAGTCGAAATATACAAATGCAAAGCCTTGTCCGTTGAGCACATTTGCCAATGTTGTGATGTTCATCCTTGTGTTGCGCTCAAGACCGAACGATTTTTGCGATTTTGATTGTGTGGTTGCGGTAGTGGCGCTCTCGTCGAGGCCGTCTTGCAGCCAACCCGAGCCGTGGCTCCAAAGTATCAAACCGTATTCTTCGGCCGGAGCTATGCGTTTGGCATCGGCAATGACGTTGAGCATGCGCTCTGCTTTCACCGACGACAGTCCGTCGTTGCTATAGTCGTGCAACTCCACCAGCCCGTCTACTGTCACATCATATAGCTTCACGTTTGCGTTGACGTCAGCGTGATATAACAATAGTCTGCCACCATTCAAGTCACCGTTTTTGACGGCAGTCAGCATTTCTGCGATGTCGTTGTCGTCGGCGTCGGCGCTGCCCAGCGAGTTGCAAGCAGCCATATACACAAGTATTGTGCGATGCGTTTTCTTAGTTGTGTCTTCGTCTTTATGACAGCCGGAAATGCCGACTGATAATATAGCGGCAACGGCGATAAAAATCAAGCGTTTGAATATCTTTTGCATTAACTTTCAATGGTTTGGTTCATACGTAGGGGCTGTTTTCAAATGCAAAGATAAATATTATTCGCGAAATATTCCCTAAATCGCCAAAAAATTTGCCGAAAAGCGAAAAAAATTATACAACCAACGGCTGCACGCCTATGCCGGGACGGTTGGGTATAGTCACTTTGCCGTCAACTATTTTTATGCCGTCAAAAAGGTCGTTGGCTATGAGCAGATTTCCGTCGAGGTCGGCAAAGTCGGCCATAGGTGCGAGTTGTGCTGCAGCGGTGACGGCGCACGATGTTTCGGTCATGCAGCCAAGCATCACTTTCATGCCAAGGCCGCGGGCCAGCACCGCCATTTTGTAGGCTTCGTGCATGCCGGTCGATTTCATGAGCTTTATGTTTATGCCGTCGTATGCATCGGCAGCGCGGCGCACATCCGGCAGACGCTGCAAAAATTCGTCGGCGATAATTGGCAGCGGCGAGCGCTCGCGCAGCCATGCCGTGTCGTCGATGTTGGCCTTGTCCATAGGCTGCTCAACAAACAGACAATTGCGCTCGGCGAGCCACTGACACATCTCGAGTGCTTGCTCTTTGTTGTTCCATCCCTGGTTTGCATCAACGCATATCGGCACGTCGGTATATCGGCGCAGAGCCTCAACAATCTCCTTGTCGTGGTCGAGGCCCATTTTCACTTTCACCACCTTATATGGTGACACCTCTTCTATTTTGGCGCGCATCTCGTCGGGGTCTTTGTCATAGCTGATAGTGTACGACGTGTTGGGGCAGTTGTCGGGGTTGAGTCCCCAGATTTTATACCACGGTTGGCCCATGATTTTGCCGAGAAGGTCGTGCAGCGCAATGTCGACAGCGGCTTTTGCAGCGCGATTGTTGGGCGCAAGATTGTCGAGATAGTCGTGGATATCCTCCATGCGAAACGGGTCGGCAAACTGGCTCAAATCTACTTTCGACAGGAAGGCGCACACGCTGTCAACAGTCTCGCCCAAATATTGAGGCATTGACGCCTCGCCATATCCGGTGAAGTCGTCAAGGCATACGCGCACTTGCACACCGGGAGTTGTGGTGCGCTGATATTTGGCAAGGTTGAACGAATGACGCAATTTCAGCTCGTACGGCTCGAATATCAAGCGCATTCTGCCCGTTGGCGACGTCTGCTTTGTTGCCGCGCCAAAAGCCGAAAATGATATTGGTGTTACCGCTAAAGCTGCGCCCAAAGCTGTTGTGCGCAAGAAATTTCGTCTATTCATTATTTTTTGTCTGTAATGTTAAAATACCAGGGATGATTTATTGCCGCAGTGATGCCCTCGCTGCCAATGTTTCCGTCAATGCGCACGGCATGCAATAGCGACAGCGGCAAATATTCGGGGCTCGCGGGGTCGAGACTGTTGCGCTTCACGCGTCCCGACGAGTGCACAAAATATCCGTCGGCATCGTATATCGCCACGTGGTTCACACGTCCGGCAGCGTTGCCGAAGAACAGCAGGTCGCCGGCGCGGCATGTGCGCCAATCTTTAGCCTCAATGCGAGTGCCGGTGCGTGCTTGCTGCGAGGCGTCGCGCAGCAGTATTATGCCGTTGGCAAGATAGCACACCTTTGACAGCCCCGAGCAGTCGAGACTCTTGATGGATGTGCCGCCCCACAGATAGGGCGTACCCTCCATTGAGTAGGCTTGATTGAGAATTATGTCGGCATCAAAACTTTGTGCCGCCCACGTCTCAATCGGTGTTACGTCGGCTACTTCCACCCATGCGCGGCGTCCGTCGGGCAGAGTCACCTCTACGCGGCTGTTTGAAGCCTCACCAATCGGCCCCTCAACAATGCATCCGGTCACCAGGTCGCTGACAATGTCGCGCACGGTGCGGGCAGAGTCGGATGTATAAGCGCGTGTTTGATATGCAGCCGTGATAACAAGACGCTTTGCCTCGCGCCATTGTTGCATGTCGGCATCGCTTTTCATCGCCAACGAGTTGTTGATAACCCAACCGGTATATCCTTCGGGCGATTGCACTTTGCACCAATTGCCCGAGGTTTCGAGCACACGCAACGGCATGCCCATGATTGCTTGCGATGCCAACTCGGCACTATGTGCGGCAGATGTGCGCATACATGCCACCGACACACGCGGCAGAGCCCATTGAGCTTGCAGCGAGCATAGCGAGCAAAGTGCCAGGAGCAGCGAGATTATGATTGTTTTCATTGTCTGCATATTTTTTATAGTTTGCCTTTGAAGTATGCAATAGCGTCGGCTTGTATCTTTGAGCGCAACGCAGCGTTGACGCCGAGATATATTGCCGCACCGACAGCCACGCCGCAAAACAGCGACAGCCAATCGTTTGTAAGCGCCGATTGCACAAGGCATACAATTGCTATCATGATAATCGACAAACCGCAATAGGGTAGGCAGTCGGCTATATATCCGCCAATCGACACTCCGGTGTGCTTGTATGTGCATATCAGTGTGCCTATCCATGCCACTATCGAGGCTATAAGTTGTCCCCACAGCAATATCGACACACCATAGACCGGATTGTCGGGTGTGCTGAGGCTCATATAGGGGAAGGTGATGGCGAGTGCGGCGAGAGCTGTGCCGTCGCGCAGCACCTCCATCCATACTATCAATTTTGAACGGCCGAGCGCCAGCAGATAGTTGCTGTATAAGCTTGTCAGCACAGTGAATATGCCGCGCACCAGCAACAACTGAAAAAGCAATATCGAGGCATCCCATTTGGTGCCGAACAGCACGTGAAACAGCGGCGTGGCTATTGCGGCAAGGCCAAGCATTGCCGGAAACACCATATATGCCGTGAAGCGGTTCATCTTGCGCACCATGCGGGCAAAGCGCTCGGCATCGTCTTGCGCACTCGACAGCACCGGCAAAAATGTTGACGTGATAACTTGCGTCAGCGACGCTATGCCCATCTTGCTCCACTTGTCGCTTTGTGTGTAGTAGCCCAACGGAGCAAGGCCAACGCGGTTGCCTATGAAGAATGAGTAGATATTCAGAAACAGTGTGTTGAGAAACGAGGTGAACATCATGCCGATGCCTACCGACATAAACGAGCGCAACGATTGCCACGATATGCGCAGCATCGGCACCCATTTGCTCACGCACCACAATATCAGCGACTTGACGGCAGCATTCACTATGGTCTGCCACACGATAGCCCAAGCGCCCCATCCGGTCACTGCCATGTATATTCCCACCACAGATCCGGCGGCGAGGCCGAGGCAATTGCTCATTGCCACCGGGCGCACATTCATCTGCTTGACAAATCGGTTGGTTTGCACTATCGCCGATGCATTGAGGATGAACGACAAAAACATCACGCGCGACAAAGGTATCAGACGAGCATCGTTCTCAAAACACGACGCTATCAGCGGCGCTGCAAACCACAGCACTATGTATATCGTCGTGGCTACGCCCATATTAAACCATAGCACGCTCGAATAGTCAAGGCGCGACGGTTGCTTGCGCTGTATCAGCGCATACGAAAAGCCGCTGTCAACCAGCAGCGAAGCGAAAGCTTGAAAGATGAGCACCGCACCAACCAATCCGAAGTCGCTTTGCGACAATTCGCGGGCAAGCACTATACCCGTCACGGCATATAGCACTTGTTGCGACACACGGTCAATAACGTTCCATTTGAGCGTGCGTGCGGTGCGTAGTTTTAGGTCATCGCTCACTTCACCTCTATAGTTTTAACGGTGCCAAGTGTGCGGTTTTTGATTGTTGGCGTGCCTTTGTAGTACACTTTTCCGGTTCCCAAACCTTTGATGTTGAGCTCGCCTGTCACATAGCAGTCAACCGAGCCGGTGCCGCTAATCAAAAGGTTGCCTTTTTCGGCTTTGAGGTCGCCGGCTTCGATGCTGCCAGAGCCTACGGTGCGCAGCTTCACCCACTGAGTCACACCTTGCAGCACAATGTGGCCGCGTCCGGTGTCAATCTTGCCCTCAACATTGGTTGAGTGCAGGCCTTTTGCCACGATAGTGCCGTTGCCTATGACGCGCAGCTTGATGTCGGCCGACGGTGCCGGAGAATTGACATACACTGTTGAGTCGCCCGAATTTTCCACGCGGCTCAGATAGTTTGAGCGCACTGTTATTGTGGGCAGGTCGGTGACGGTGACACCGTCGGTTTGCAGCTGTATTTTCAGCGTGCTTTTGTCGTTTGAAAAGAGTATCATCGACACCTTGTCGTTGGTGGTTGTGAATGAGGCATATCCGGCAGAGTCGGCGCTGCATTCGTACACAACATTAATGCCGTCAACCACTTGCAGCTCGGCAAAATCTTTAACGTCAAGTTTGTATTGTTTTAGCTCTGGCTGTGCAGCGTTGGCGGCAAAGCCAAGAGCTAACATTAGCATAGCGAAAAAATATTTTTTCATAGAGGGAGTGACTGTTTTTATATTTCTGCTGCAAAGATACAATTTTAGTGTGAATATACTACTCTACTTTTTTACCTATTTTGTGAGCAATTTTTCCACATCATCGAGTATTGCCTCAAGTTCGCCGAGCGTATTTGCACGCAGCATAGCTATGCGCGTTTCGCGGAACGACGGTATGCCTTTGAACAACGGCGACGCTGCAAGGTGACGGCGCACATGCAATATGCCGCGATATTCGTCGATGCGCTCCACGCTTTCGTGTATCTGGCGGCGCAAAAGGGCAAAGCGCTCAGCCAGGCTCAGCGGTTCAAATGTGCCGTCGGCAGAGAGCAAACTTTGTTTGATGTCGTGAAATATCCACGGCGCACCGATTGATGCTCTGCCCACCATCACGCCGTCTACGCCATATTTGTCGAATGCTTCGCGTGCACCTTCGGCAGTCACAATGTCGCCGTTGCCGATGACCGGAATTGTGAGTCGCGGGTTTTCTTTCACGCGGGCAATAGTGGTCCAGTCGGCGTTGCCGGTGTACATTTGCGAGCGTGTGCGCCCGTGCACTGTGAGTGCTTGTATGCCGCAATCTTGCAATTGCTCGGCAAGGTCGGTGATGATTATTGAGTTGCAGTCCCAACCAAGACGTGTTTTCACCGTCACGGGCAGGCTCACGGCATTGACAACGGCGCGCGTGATTTCGAGCATGCGCGGGATGTCGCGCAGCATACCGGCTCCGGCACCTTTGCCTGCCACCTTTTTCACGGGGCAGCCGAAGTTGATATCTATAATGTCGGGTTTGGCAGCCTCAACAATGCGGGCAGCCTCAACCATAGGCTCCACCTCACGGCCGTATATCTGTATTGCCGTGGGACGTTCGCCGTCTTTAATCTCAAGTTTGCGGGTAGTGGCAGCTATGTTGCGTATCAGGGCGTCAGCGCTGACAAATTCGGTGTAAGTCATATCGGCGCCCATCTCTTTGCATATCAAGCGAAAAGAGGCATCGGTGACGTCTTCCATAGGGGCAAGCATCACCGGGCGGTTGCCGAGGTCGATATTTCCAATTTTCATAAAACAATCTATTTTGCTGCAAAGTTACGAAAAATTCGCCACACTCGGCAGCTTGGGCGCCTCAGCGGTCGAAAACCAGCGGCATGGCTTGTGCGGCGGCAAACTCTCCGTTGCTGTATGCAAGGCTGCCGTTCACCCAGGTTGAGTGCACGCGGTGGTGCAGCGTCATGCCGTCAATAGGTGTCCAGCTGCATTTGCTCACAACGTCGGTGTCGGTGACAGTGTGGTCGGCCTTCTCAACGAGCACGAGGTCGGCGTAGTTGCCCACCGATATCTCGCCGCGGTCAACGATGCCGAATAGCTGTGCCGGACGTGAGCACATTGTGCGCACCACGGTGTCAACGCTAAACATGTCGAGCATCACTGGCAGCGAGAATTGCACCATAGGTGCTCCCGACACTGCTGTGATGGCTCCGCCCTGCTTCTCTTCAAGCAAATGCGGGGCATGGTCGGTAGCCACAATGTCTACTTTGCCCGAGGCCACGGCATTGCGCAGAGCATCGCGGTCGGCAGCCGTTTTTACTGCCGGGTTCATCTTTATGCGTGTGCCGCGCGTGGCATAATCTTGGTCGCACCACAAAAGATGGTGGGGCGAAACTTCGCAGGTGATATTGCTGCCGGCGCGTTGCACCTCGTCGATTTCGGCGGCGGTGGTGACGTGCGCAATGTGCAGTTGCGCGTTGTATTGTTTGGCGAGCTCAATGGCCCGTTGTGTGGCTTTGATGCATGCTTCGGCCGAGCGGATGAGCGAGTGTGCCTCAACAGGCGGCTCGGTGCAGCATGCGCGGGCAATATACTCTGCGCGGTTGCGCTTTATGGTTTCTTCGTCTTCGGCGTGCACCACGATTGGCACGCGCACGCGGCTGAATATGTTTTGCAGCGCAGAGTTGTCGTCAACAAGCATATTGCCTGTCGACGAGCCTAAAAATAGTTTCACACCGGCCACTTGCGAGTAGTCGGCGGTTAAAAGTTCTGAGAGATTGTCGTCGGTGGCGCCCAAAAAGAAGCCGTAGTTTGCTGCCGAGGTGTTGGCGGCTATCTGCATTTTCTGCTTTAGCGCAGCAATGGTAGTGGTTGTAGGCTTGCAGTTGGGCATATCCAGATATGAAGTCACGCCTCCGGCAATGGCGGCGCGGCTCTCGGTGGCTATCGTGGCTTTGTGTGTCAACCCGGGTTCGCGAAAGTGCACGTGGCAATCTATAGCTCCGGGTAGCAGCAGCATGCCTTTGGCGTCGATGGCGTTGTCAGCGCTCACGGCTGTGGGTTTGCCGTTGCCTATGGCGTCAATGCGTTGACCGTTGATGAGCACCCAGCCGATGCCGGCGCCGTTGATTGAGGCGTTGTAGATGAGCGTTTTCATGAGTTGCGACGGCGTTTTTTGTTGAAGATGCTGCTCCATTTTAGTTTGAGCACGCCAAAGAGTGCTTCGCCGAAGATGCTCGAATTCATTTTTGATGTGCCGAGCACGCGATTTACGAATACGATGGGCACTTCGCAAACTTTGTAGTCCATCTGATAGGCCGTAAATTTCATCTCAATCTGGAAGGCATATCCCTTGAAGCGTATTGCGTCGAGGTCAATGTCTGAGAGCACGCGGCGGCTATAGCACACAAATCCGGCTGTCGTGTCGTGCACGGGCATACCTGTTACTATGCGCACATATTTCGATGCGTAGAACGACATCAACACGCGCCCCATGGGCCAATTCACCACATTCACTCCCGACACATAGCGCGAGCCTACAGCAACGTCGCCCTCGCCGGTCGCCACGGCACGGCGCAAGCGCATCAAATCTTTCGGATCGTGCGAAAAGTCGGCATCCATCTCGCAAATATAGTCGTAGCTGTGTGCGAGTGCCCACTTGAACCCCTCAATGTAGGCGGTGCCAAGGCCAAGTTTGCCGGCGCGTTCTATGATGTTCACGCGGCCCGGATTAGCGGCAATTTTGTCTTTTACTATGGCAGCGGTGCCGTCGGGCGAATTGTCGTCAATCACGAGCACGTCAAAGTTTTGCTCCGGGAGGTGCAACACTGCGTCGATGATGGCGGCAGCGTTTTCTTTTTCATTATACATGGGTATAATAACGAGAGTGTCGCGGCGTGAGGCTTGGTCTTGAGAGTCCATTTTTAGAAAAATAATGCCTTTAAAAGTGGTGTTGTTGGTGTTATTGTGGCTAAAGCATCAGCGAGGACAAGGATATATTGATATAGCCAAGTCCCCGCTGTGTGTATGTGCTAAAAATTATTTTTTGTCGCTATCGGCTTTTTTGTCGTCGGCTTTTTCTGCTTTATCGCCTTTTTTAGCTTTGTAGGCAGCATTGAGGCCGGCAACGAGCTCGCCGGTGATATCGAGAGCGGGGTTGAAGTACAAGCCCACTTCTTTGTGCAAGATAGCATCGTAGTGATGCTCTTTGTTATACTCAATGATGTATTCGTCGATAGCATCAGAGAGAGCTTTGTTGAGCTCATACACGCGTTGCTCGTCAACTTGAGCACGGCGAGAGTATTGTGCACTTGACGATTGATCGAGTTTGTTGAGTTCTTCAACATCAGCTTTATAGCTTGCTTCGCTAAGATAGCCGTTGTTTTGCAACTTTTGTTGCACGGCGCTTTGCTTGGTTTGCAGATTGCGGGCAAGTTGATTTTGGTACTGTTGCAACTCTACTGCTATTTGTTGCACTTTGGCTTGTTGTTCTACAGCGAATTCATAGTGTTTGTAGAGCGAGTCCATGTCAACATAACGGATGTTGATGGTTGTCTCGTACGCGTCGCCGAGTTTTGTGCCGCTAACATTCTTAGCAGAGTCGTTGTCGGTTGAGGTCTTTTCGCCATTTCCGCAGCTAACTAAGCCGGCGGCGAGAACTACGAGCAGCATTTTGGCTGCCATTGCAATTTTTTTCATCGTAACCTTGTGGGTTTTTATGGATATAGTTTTTAGTTATTTCTCAAAAAGTTGTTGCGAAGCGCATTTCACACCGCGCTCTCGTAGCGCCGGCGATGAATGGGCATGTCCCGAGGGAAATTTACCGCCCTTAACAAAAAGTACCTTCACTCCGAGCAATATTACTGCTATTAAAATTAGTAAAACTGTCGGAATAAGTATTAATAATAGTCCTTTCATTGCTCTCTTTTTTGCGTTTCACCATGCAAATATATAAAAGTAAAAGATATTTTTTGCTACATATAAATTTTATTTTGTA
>CAZYNO010000047.1:0-12607 GCA_964648845.1 uncultured Bacteroides sp. | reverse complement strand
CATACAAAATGAAGATGACGTTCTACACCGCCATCAACGTGCCCGACGGCGCTATGCTGGGCGTGATGTGCGACAATCCTGAAGAAAAAACAGTGTTCTCGGCATTCCGCATGACATTTGCCTATGCCGGCTCATTCGTAGCTCTATTTGCTTGGGAGCCTCTCTGCAACTTGTTCAAAGAGCACTACGGCATCTCGCCCGAAACAAGCTGGCAAATGGCAATGGTTGTCATCGCCGCCGGATGCTTTGTGCTCTTCATACTCTGCTTTGCGATGACTCGCGAGCACCTCAAAACCGTGTCGACCTCGTCGGTTGGCAACGACTTCAAATATCTGCTCAGCAACGGCCCGTGGTGGTTGCTGGTTGGTGCCGCTCTGTGCTTCAACCTCGCAAACACATTCCGCTATGCAGGTATACCCTACTTTTTCTCTGACATCATCGGCGAAAATACATATCTCAACTTCGGCAGCTTTGGCAACATCTTGTTCTACTCGGGTCTCTTCCTTGGCGTGGGCGAAATTGCCAACATGCTTGGCGTGGTGCTCGCCGTGCCCATCACCAAAAAGATAGGAAAAAAGACCAGCTTCATCATGGTGGCTGTAGCGTTTGCCGCACTCAACCTCATATTCTGGACTCTGCCCGTCAACGGCGCCGGCTTCTGGCTGATGATGCTGTTGCAAGTGATAATCTCGATATTCACCGGCATCATGTCGCCGCTGGTATGGTCAATGTATGCCGACGTCAGCGACTACTCGGAGCTCAAATACAAAACCGCCTCTACGGGCTTGGTATTCTCTTCGGCCTCTATGGCACAGAAGTTTGGCGGTGCCCTCGGTGGTGCTGCCGTGATGTGGCTGCTTGACGCCGCCGGATACATCACCCCGCAAGCCGGACAAACCGCTGCCGTAGCTCAACCCGACTCAGCAATCAGCTGCATCTGGATGATGATGTCGGTAATCCCCGCCGCCGTGGCTGTCATCACCGCAATATTTGTGTGGCTCTATCCCCTCACAACCAAGCGTGTGAACGATATCGTTGCCGCCCTCAACGAGCAACGCGCCGCAAACGGCCAACTCTAAAATTTACGCTTTTATGATTGAAACTTTTGGCGAAGAGCTGATTGACTGTCTTCGCAACAACATACTCAATTATTGGATTGAGAAAATGGTTGACCCTCGTGGCGGCTTCTACGGCCGCCGCGACGGCAACGACACACTCAACGAAGACGCTCCCAAAGGTGCCGTGCTCAATGCTCGCATACTTTGGTCGTTTTCGGCTGCATATCGCGTGCTGCGCGACGAGAAATATCTTGATATGGCAACCCGCGCCAAGCGCGAAATCATCGACCGCTTCTACGATAGCGAATACGGCGGCATATATTGGTCGCTCGACGCCGACGGCAAGCCCCTCGACACAAAAAAGCAATTTTATGCCATAGGCTTTGCCATATACGGGCTCTCGGAATATGCCCGTGCCACCGACGACAGCGAGGCGCTTGAATATGCCATACGTCTGTATCACGACATAGAGAGGCATAGCCACGACACCGCCAACGGCGGATACATCGAAGCCCTCACGCGCGACTGGCAACCCATTGACGACATGCGTCTCAGCGACAAAGACAACAATGCCGCAAAGACAATGAACACGCATCTGCACATCATTGAGCCATACACCAACTTGCTGCGCGTGTGGCGCGACACATCGCTGATACACAACGTAGAGTCGCTGCTCAACGTGTTCTTCCACATCATCGAAGGCAAAGACAACCGCGGCCACCTCGGTCTGTTTTTCGACACAAACTGGCAACGTCAGGACAACGAGATATCATACGGCCACGACATCGAAGCCTCATGGCTGCTGCTCGAAGCCGCACAAGTGCTGGGCAACAACAACTACATAGCCACGGCACTCAGCCACACTCGCCGCATAGCCCTTGCCGCCCTCGAAGGACGCTGCACCGACGGCTCGATGGTGTACGAGCGCCACGGCAACGGCCACTACGACAACGACAAACATTGGTGGGTGCAAGCCGAAACGGTTATCGGACAAGTATATCTCGCCGCCTTCCACCACCAGCCGGAGATGCTTGCCAAAGCCTATCAATCGTGGCAATACATCAAAAACAATATCGTCGACAACGACGGCGGCGAATGGTTCTGGAGCCGCCGCGGCAAAGACATAAATCGCGACGACGACAAGGCCGGATTTTGGAAGTGTCCGTACCACAACACACGCATGTGTTTGGAAGTTTACGAGCGCTTGGCCGCAATTTAACATACGCCAAATAACACAATTATGCTGCAAATTACACATTTATTGCGTAACTTTGCAGCATAATTTTTATTTATTACTGATTAAATGGGTATCGAACAAGGTATTTTTCGCCGTACGGAATTATTGGTTGGCAACGACGCAATGCGCACTATCAGCGATGCGCGAGTTATTATTTTTGGTGTTGGAGGAGTGGGTAGCTGGTGCGCCGAAAGCCTTGTGCGCAGCGGCATTCGCCATATCACCATCGTTGACTCCGACCGCGTTTGCGTGACAAACATCAACCGCCAACTCATGGCCACAATGAAAACCGTGGGCCAAGTGAAAGTTGAAGCCCTAAAGGCTCGTCTGCTCGAAATAAATCCGAAAGTTGAGGTCGATGCTCAGCAAAAAATATACTCGGCAGAGACTGCCGACTCATTCAATCTCGACGAATACGACTACGTTATCGACGCTATTGACAGCCTCGAAAACAAAGCCATGCTCATACGTCATGCCACAGCATCGAAGTGCAAATTCTATTCGTCGATGGGCGCAGCCCTCAAACTCGACCCCACTAAAATTGCCGTAGCAGAGTTTTGGAAAGTGCAAGGATGCCCCTTGGCACGCGCCCTACGCAACAAATTCAAGCGCAGCAAACAATTTCCCAAGCGCAAATTTTTGTGCGTCTACAGCCCCGAATTAGTGAATAATCGCGGCGAAAACCACACCTGCGGCACCTCGGTGTGCCTTTGCCCCAAGGCAAAAGTCGGCCCCGGCGACCCCAACCTCGTCAACCACGAGTGGTGTTCATCAAAAGCACAAATCAACGGCACCATGGCCCACACAACCGCCATCTTCGGCTTCATGCTCGCCGGCCTCGTGCTGCAAGACCTGCTGTGAACACTGCGCGTTCAAAGCAAGTAAAGAGTAAAAAGTAAAGTGTAAAGAGTGAGTCGGTGTCAACTCACTCTTTACTCTTTACTTTACTTTTATTTCACGAGGTGTTGGTCGAAGAAGGCGGAGCGACGCGGATTCCAGTCGTCGTAGGTCACCCAGTGGCCATTCAGGGGATAGACTTTGAGCTGTTTGGGCACTGTGAGGAGGTTGTAGCTCGACATGTTGGTGTGCGGCGGACATGTGGGATCTTGCATTCCTATTCCCATCAGCACGGGACATGTGATGCGGCGAGCAAAGTTTTTGACGTCAAAATAGCGCAGGTTGTTGTACATTTGTTCTTCGCTCATGCCAAGGGCGCGAGCTTGTTCGAGCACGGCATTTGCGGGCCAATCTACAATGCGGAAATAGTCGCGATAGTCGCTGAGGAAGGGTATATACGGTGCTATTGCGCGAAAACGATGGTCGAGAGCTGCTGCCACCAATGTGTAGGCGCCGCCTTGGCTGCCACCTTCGGCGAAGATGTTGCGAGTGTCAACTTGGTCGAGAGCGCACACAAAATCTATGTCGCGCACACAGTCAAGAAATGCGCCTTTATAGTAATATTCGGCGGGCTTGTCGAGGTTGTAGCGTATCCAGTCGCCATAAGTATTGTCGGGCTCGCTTAGGAATTGTCCGCGGCTTGACGTGACAAATTCCACCCAGTCGGGACGGTCGTCAGCACCGAGCCACCATGTCGGTTTTGCGCCATAGCCGTTGTAGTAAATTTGTGTGGGATATTTGCCTTTTTTCACCGGGAGCATAACGTAACCTTTGATAGTCACCCCACCCCACGATTGCAATTCCACGGCATAGCATTTGCGTTTTTTGCCGCTTTTTTCGGGCATTTCGGTGAGCTTATATTTGAGGGGCACGGCAGCAAGTTCGCTGAGAGCTTGCTTCCAAAACTCGTCAAAGTCAGCGGGATTATCGGGCAGCGAGACAATATTTGTGGGCTCGTAGCCAAAATTCACCTGCTTCACAAGGTTGCCATCGTCCTCCACAAAGCAAGTGTAGAACCCCGGTTCGGTCATGGGCAGCTGCACGCGGAGAGTATCGGCTGAGCCTGCCGACAGGCGCAGCGACTGGCTGAAGCTCAACACATTGTGTGCTTTGTCGCGGTCGGTAGTCACACGCACAGTGAGTTTAGAGGCATTGGCATTGCCGAGTGTATCGGCAACAACAAGCTGCAGCTCAGGCACTTCGGGCGCGTCCCAACAGAAATCGTGCACTGCAGGCACGTCAACTTTCAAATCTTTTGCTGAGGCCGAGCATACCATCGAAGCCACGCATGCCACGGCCAATATTTTGTTGGTCATTTCTTTATAAGTTTAGTCATTTTAGTGATGATATCGAGCGTAGATTTATCTACGGCAAACACCGAATTGAGTCCTTGCTGCTCTTGCGCCGGGTCGCCGGTATAGTCGTCCCGGCATTGCCAGCGCTCGTGCGCAGGCTGAGCATATCCGCCCCAGCCCCAGAAGTTGCATCCGGCAATCATATCGCTGTCGGCGATGAGCGAGAACACATACTCATAAAACTTGTCGCGGCCCGCGGTTGCCGAGCCGGGAGCGAACACAAAACCGTCGCGGGGATAGCCAAACTCTTCAAGCACAAGCGGCTTGGCGTAGGGTTTCATGCGCTCGTAGTGCGGGCGTATGTATTCGAGCGTATTGTGGCAAGCCGTCTCCACGTTGTCAACAACGGTATTCTCGTCAATCCAGCCCCAATTGTAGGGCCACAAGTGGATTATGGCGTAGTCAATCTCGGGTATAGCATGAACTTTTGTCCACAGGTCAAGGTCTTTCTCGCAGCCGTTGAGGCCCTCGCTGCCTGTAGCCACGAGGTGATTTTTGTCGAGACTTTTGATGAGCTTGGCCTGCTCATCAATCCAGTTGTAGAAAGCCGTTTTTGTGGTGTCGTCGGCGGCAAAAGCTCGCGGCTCGTTGGCAATCTCCCACGACATCAGCGCCGGCGACTCGCTATAAGGCTTTTTGGTGTAGCGATTTGTGCGCGTAACGATATATTTCACATGGTTTGCCGCCAAAGCTTTTGCCTTGTCGTTGCGCACAAACTGCGCCACATGGTTGATATATTCGGTGTAGCCGTCAATCGAAGGATTGGGGGTAGGTCCGGCGCCCGCCCACTCAAGGTAAGTGCCATAACCGCCGCTCCACTCCCAAGCATTGTTGAGATAGAGCACAGCCTTCATGTTGCGCTTTTCGAGCTCAGCCATGAGATAGTCGAGACCGTCGAGGATTGTATCATTATACACACCCGGAGCCGTTTGCAGCACGGGCATAATGTGCGAGGGCACATTTTCGTCGCCGTCGCCGCCCACAAGCACGCGCAAATTGTCTATGCCCACTTTTTGCAGCAGGTCGAGCTCCTTGCCAAGACGCTCGCGGTCGCCGCCGCGGCCTTTGCTGCCGAGGATTGCGCCATACCAAAAGTTTGTGCCAACGTACTTATACACCGAGTCGCCGACAAAAAATTTGCCGTCGCGCACGGTCACAAAATCCGAAGATTGCTCATCGGTGACTTTGTTTGAACATCCGAAAAGAGTAGTCATCAGTGCTGCAAACAAAAAAAGAATGCCATGTTTTTTCATCACGTATGTTATAGATTATTTGTCAGTGCGGAAGGGCACAAGGGGCATACCCATCAAGTCGTGCACCTTTCCGATTGCAAAGTTATGGAAATTATAGCGCACAGCCTCAATTTTGTCTACATCTTTTGAGGTGACGATGATGGTGAGTTTGTAGGGGTCTTCGGTAGCCTCGCAGGGATGGAACACACCGTCGGCGCCGGCAGCCTCAAAGCCTTCAAGCACAAGGTGTGGAGTGAAGCCATCGTAGGCGTTGTCGAAGTGCAGCGTAGCCTTGTTGCCGTTAACCTCCATTGATTTATATTTGGGATAGGTGTGAGGCACGCCTTGTATGCCGTAAGTCTCGGCGGCAGCCATAAATGCCAAGCGCTCGCCTATGGGCTGTTTTTGGCTGGCATGAATGTCTTCATACTCATAGTCGTAGACAAGGTCTGAAGTGCAGACAATGTCGCAATTGGGCGTGATTTCGGCGGCTTTGTGCTGAGCCTCGCGCAGCAATGCAGCATCAATGGCATCGCGGTCGTCGTAGCGCCAGCCCGGTATTTCCACCTGATAGAAAGGCAGGTCGCCGAGTCCCCACTCCGAGCGCCAAAGCTTAACCATGTCGGCAAAGTGCTGCGGATAAGTGTCGTGGCGACCAACGTTCGACTCGCCCTGGTTCCACAAAAATCCCTTGATTGTGTATCCGATGAGGGGATGCAGCATAGCGTTGTACATCACATTGATGCGCTCCCACTCACGCAGAGTGGTGTCGGCTTTGTCTTTTTCGATATCCCACTCGGGGTAAGAGTCGAGCAGAGCTTTGTTCTCCCAGCCTTCAACCTTGCTGCCGCCATAAGCGCAAACAATAATACCTACGGGCACATTGAGGATGTCGGTAAGCGAACAAGCAAAATAGTAGGCTGTAGCCGAGAAGTTTGCCGCATTTGCCGGACTGCTGACTTGCCAGCTGCCGTCAACACGGTCTTGCACCTCGTATGATGCTGTCTTGGGCACTGTGGCAACACGTATGCCGGGATATTTGCCCGAATAGGCTATAGCTTGAGCTGCGCCCTTGACGGGTTGAAACCAGAAGCCGCGCAGAGGCATCTCCATGTTCGACTGTCCCGAGCAAAACCACACTTCGCCGACGAGCACATTTTGCAGGGTTATTGTTGAGCCGTCGCCGCTCACGGTGATTGTTTGCGGGGTGAATGAGGCCTCGCCGGTTTGCACTTTAGCCTCCCAGCGGCCGTTGCTGTCGGCTGTAGCCGATACTGAAGCTTTCGGCGCCCACGATGTTGACACCTTCACAACTTTGCCGGGAGTAGCCCAGCCCCAAAGTTTGGCTTGTGCATTTTGTTGCACCACCATATTGTCGCTGATTATCTGCGGCAGCGACAGCTCCGCATTTGCCATAAAGGGCAGCACAGCCAAAGCGGCTGCCAAAATTGACTTTTTCATGATTATGATATTGATTTATTTTCTGTTCAAATAATATTTCACCAGCAATCCCCAGGGCTTAATGTCGTTATCGCTCCAGGTTGAGGCATCTGCCGAGGTGCCTTCGCGCAACATTGAGCATGTTTCGTGCTTGTCAGACACCGACCAGGCAATCCAGCTGAGGTTGTGGGCGTCGGCAATTTTCAGCCATTCTTCCCACGAGTCCATGTCGAGCACGCCGTCGCCGGTGTGCAGCATAGCGGCGCTCTCGCTGATAAACAGCGGCAAACCTTTGCTCAGAGCGTAGTTTGCTTTTTCGCGCAAATAGTCGGTGTGGGTTGCAGCATAATAGTGCAGCGAATACATTATGTTTGAAAATCCGGTGAGGGGGTCGTTGGCAGCATCGTCAACATTTTGGTCCCAGCGCGGAGTTGGCACAATGATTATCGAATTTGGTGCATATTTTCTTATCACGGGGATAACCTCGTTGGCATAATCTTTGATTTCGCTCCAGGGCACCTCGGTGGGTTCGTTCCAAATTTCGAAAAGTGTATTTGGATATTTGCCATATTTTTTTGCAGTGTAGGCAAAAAATTCTTTTGCCAACTTCAGATTATTGGCGTGGCTGTGAAAGTCTATGAGCAAATAAACATCGTCGGCAATGGCAGCTTGCGCCACACTGTCGAGCAGTGCAAGACTTAGCTCGGGCTGTTTTTCGTACGATATATCCAGGTGGTCGAGACCGATAGCTGCGCGCACAATGTCGGCATGCCAATCGTTGGCGAGACGGTCGACAACGGTATGGTTGTAGTATTTTGGCCACATGCAGTGCCAACCGAGGCTCACACCGCGCAATTGCACGGGGTTGCCGGCAGCATTTACCAATGTGCTGCCAAACACTTGCAAGGCGCCGTTTTCGCTCACCTTGTTTGAGGCGAATGTCAGCGTCGGGGCCGATGCGAGCAGCAGTGCAACAACAAGTTTTTTGATTGAGATTTTCATGTGTCTTATGAGTTTAAGAATGTTTGTTTTTACAGTTTTGTTCAAACTATCAATTTGGTGCGCTGGTAGCCGTCGCGAAATTCCTTCGGGCAGCAGCCTTTGCGCTTTTTGAATATGCGATTGAAATTTGATATGTTGTTAAATCCGCACTCGTAGCATATCTCAGACATGGTCATTGTTGTGTCGATGAGCATGCGCGAGGCATGGCCCATGCGTATGTCGATGATATAGTCGGAGAGCGTGCGCCCTGTGCGCATCTTGAAAAATCGGCTGAAAGCCGTGGGTGTCATGCCCACCATATCAGCCAAATCTTTGAGATATAGCTGTTTGTTGTAGTTTGCAGCTATCTCTTGCTCCACCTTGCGCACGCGGCGCGAGTCGGTGGGACTTTTGACGTCGGCAAACGACGATGACGACAGGCTGTGGCAGCCGTCGGATGTTGACAGCATATAAAGTATCTCGAGCAGCTTGAGCAGACGCATAAATCCGGGTTGCGACTTTGTCAGCTCGTCAATCTTGCTGTAGACCGACATTATCACGGGCAAATTGAACGACAGCCCGGTTTTGGCGCGTTCAAACATCTCGCGAATGCTGCTGAGTTGATTTTTCATCATCAGCTCATGCGAAATCAAGTCGGGCGAAAATTGTATTGTCACTTCGTGTATGTTGCGACTCTTGCACTGATGCTGCTCCCAGCAGTGTGGCAGGTCGCCGCCCACGAGCACAAGGTCGTAGTCGCCAAGCTCTTGCATCGAGTCGCCGACAATGCGGCGTGCTCCGGCACAATTGCTCACAAAGTTGAGTTCGTATTCGGCATGATGATGCAGAGGGAAGTCGAACGACATCTTATCGCGCGATATAAGGTAAAAACAATCGGTTTTAGATAAGGGCGTGATTTCAGTGATAATATGAGACATAGGTGACGTTTATGTTAGATTTTTAAGGGGTGAGGCAGAAGATATAGTTGAGATGCGCCCATGATTGCGGGCACATCTCAACTTGTGGGTTGGCGTTAGAGCGTAACTTTGAGGGCGTCGCCGTTAACTTTCACCGCAAATTTGGTGACAGCAGCGGGCACGAGCACTGTTTCGCCTTGTTTCACCTCGGTTGTGTTGCCGTCGATGGTGATAGCGATAGTGCCTTTGACAACCATAAACAATACGAACGACTCACCGTTGCCGGCATATTCGATGGTTTTGTTGTCTTCTTTCACAAAGTCTACGGTGAAGTAGTCTGACTTAACTGCAGCGGCAGTTGTGGCGCCAAACACTTCGGCTGTGGGCTTCACGCTGTGGGGATAAGCGTAGTCGATAGCATCTTTAGCCTCCTCGGTGTGGAGCTGACGGGGGTTGCCTTGAGCGTCGCGACGGTCGTAGTCGTACACACGATAGGTGATGTCGCTCGACTGTTGTATCTCGGCAATGAGGTTACCGGCGCCGATGGCGTGGATTGTGCCGGCGGGGATGAAGTAGAATTGACCGGGGGCAGATTTGTGAGCGCTCACAGCGTTCATGATAGTGTTGTCGGCAATCTTTTCAACATAACCTTGAGGGGTGAGCGGAGCTGCGAGGCCGCAATAGATGTTTGCGTCTTTTTCGCAATCAACAACATACCACATCTCGGTTTTACCAGCGCAGTTGTGGCGTATTTTAGCCAACTCATCGTTGGGATGCACTTGCACAGAGAGGTCGCTGCGAGCGTCAATTAGCTTTATCAACAGCGGGAAAGTTTTGCCGTGTTTTTCTACGGTTTTTGTGCCAAGCAATTCAGCGCCAAGCTCTTCGGCAAGCTCAGTGATGGTTTTGCCGGCAAGAGGGCCTTCGGCAACTACCGACTCGTGTCCGGGCACGGCAGAGAGCTCCCAGCTTTCGCCAATGCAATCAGAGTCGATGGTTACGCCTTTGTACTTAGCAATTTTTTCGCCGCCCCAAATCACGGGTTTGAAATACGGACGAAATTTCAACGGTGCATTAAAAATCATAATTATAAATATATTAAACGGTTATTGTTGTTTAAGCAAAAGCACACGGCTGGCGTATGCTGTTCGTTTATTGTAGTCTACATCGTGCTCGAGGGGCATCTCCAATCCGGTTGTCATCAGGAAATTGCCGCTGAAGGTTTTGCCCTCGTAGGGCAGCGGATTGTTGTCGATGCGGTTGAGCTCTTCGATGCGGTAGTTTTTGTCGGGGTCGAGGCCGTCCATGGTGACGCGCGGCAGCTGCTGGTTGCAGAATGTCTCGGTCTTCCACCAATAGAACACGGCTTGCGATTTGTCGGGCTCAACATACATCAGCGATGCCGCGCCTTGTTTGTCGTAGGGCGAGAGCAGACGATAAAGGTCGCCCATCTGCACGGTGGTGCGCACTTGTTTGTATTGAGCTATTGCGCGGCGGCAGAGGTCTTTCTCTTCGTCGGTCATATTTTTGGGTTGTATCTCCATGCCAAGACGTCCGCTCATAGCCACGTCGATGCGATATTTCAGCGGTATGGTGCGGAATGTTTGATGGTTGGGGGCGGCGCTGATGTGCGAAGCCATAGCTATTGCGGGGAAGAAGTGGCTTGTGCCCCACTGCATGTACACGCGCTGCAAGGCGTCGGTGTTGTCGCTCACCCAAAATTCGTCAAACCAAGGCAGCACGCCCCAGTTTGCGCGGCCGCCACCGCTGGCGCAGGCCTGGATGGTGAGGTCGGGATATTTTGCGCGTATGCGTGTGCACACGTCGGCAAGACCTTTGTGATAGTTTATCATGAGGTGCGACTGGTTGTCGGCGGTGAGATATTGCGAGCCATGGTTCATTATCGGAGCGTTGGCATCCCACTTTATATAGTCAATTTGGGGATATTTGGTCATCAAAGTGTCTACGATGTTAAACACAATGTCCTGCACTTTGGGGTTGCCGAGGTCGAGCACCAGCTGTGTGCCACCGCGACCTTCAACGGGCTCGCGATTTGTGGGTTTAATGATATATTCGGGATGTTTCTCGTAGAGCTCGCTGACAGAGTTAGTCATTTCGGGCTCAATCCAGATGCCGAATTTTATGTTGTTTTTAGCTGCCGTGTCGATGAGGCCTTGTATGCCTGAGGGCAGCTTGTTGGTGTCTACGGTCCAGTCGCCGAGCGACGACGAGTCGTTTTTGCGCGGATATTTAGTGCCAAACCAGCCGTCGTCCATCACAAACAATTCGCCGCCCATCGACGATATATCGCTCATCATCTGCGCCATACCGGCCTCGTTGATGTCGAAATATACTCCTTCCCAGCTGTTGAGCAATATCTTGCGCGGGGTGTTGCCGTGAGCCAGGCGGTGGTTGCGGCCCCAGCGGTGGAAGTTGCGGCTCACGCCACCTTTGCCCTCGTCTGAATAGGTGAGTGCCAGCGGCGGGGTGACAAATGTTTCGCCGCGCTGCAGGTGGTAGGCTGAATTGTCGGGGTTGATGCCGGCAAAGAAGTGGTGGGTATTTGAGTCGTCGGTGTCAACGCGCAAGCGGTAGTTGCCGCTGTAGCAAAGGGCTGCGCCGATGGTGCGGCCGGTGCGCTCGTTGGGCACGCCGTCGAGCGAGAACATCACTTCGCCGTGGGCTGTGTGCGAGTTGCGCACACCGTCTTTGTTTTTGATAACTTTCATGCCGTGAGTCAGCGGTGTCTCTTCGAGGCGTCCTTCGTTGGCCCACGAGCCGTATAGTGTTGAGATGTAGACATTGCCGTATCGCAGCGGCAGATATGCCGAGTCGAACGAGGTGAGTGTCACACTTTTCTTTTCATTGTTTTTAGCCTCAACCCAAGTCTCGATGACATCTGCATCGCTATAAGTGAGATATTTCACCGACACTTCAAAGGGATAAAACTTGTCCTTCATCATCACGGTTGTGACGGCAGTGCCGGCATTGGCATCAGCTTCGCGCTTCACGTCAACCACTTGCAAGTCGAGGGTCATGTTGCCGTCGGCGTGAGTGACGCTCATAGCGGTCTCGCGGGCGGCCTCCATGCCATACACCGGATAGGCCTTTGTTGCAGTCAATCCGGCAGAGATGAGGCTGTGCGCATCGCTATCGTTGAGGTGCGCACCATAATATAAGAATTGCAAGGGAGCTCCGGCTGTAGCTTCCAACACAAGCGACGTATTTGCCGTAGATATGTTCACAATCTCGGCGGCGGCAGGCAAAGAGCCTCCAATCAAAGAGAGCAACAACACACTCTTGATGACAAGTTTACTCATTGTTTTTAAGGCTTTAGAAAAAAGTTATATTATGATGCAAATATAACCATTTTTTTTGTCAGCACAAACCCGCCGCGCCAAAACTTTTCCCCACCCCGCTAATCTCCCGCCACCCGGTCAACACTCACCACGGTTTTGTGTTGATTGAAAAATTGATTGCGCACGGCATA
>CAZYNO010000046.1:0-12617 GCA_964648845.1 uncultured Bacteroides sp. | reverse complement strand
TCTTTGCTGATTGTTGCTTTGCCATTGTATGATACACCGGCTTCGTCGTAGTCGTTGAAGATGATATCAATTTCGTCGCAAGCATCTACGGTAGCGCCATCGGCAGGAACAGAAGTGATGTTTACGGTTGACGATTTGGCTTTTTCAACGATGAATGTAACGTAGAATTCGGGAGAAGCTTCGGGGTCAGCCTCATCGCTAACCATAAGGTCGAAGTATCCGGCGGGGAATGTCACGATATACATACCTTCGTCGGCAGCAAGACCGTCGAGGCTTTGGAAGATTGCGTTATCAGCATCCCAGTCGTATGCAGCATCGCCAAGATTTTGCACGCCAAACTCCATGTCGCCGCGACGTTGGATGGTGGCTTTGCCTTGACCGAGGCCTACGAGAGCGTAGTCAGAGAATTCGACACGGATTTTGTCGCACGATTCAACTGTTGAACCGCTAACGGGGTCAGAAACGAAGTGGAATTCAGCTTCTTTTTCTTGACCTACGGTGAATGTCACAACAATTTCTTCAGAAAAATCTTCGCCTTCTTCGCCGAGCACAAAGTATTCAGCGGGGAAAGTGACAGTGTAAACGCCGTCTTCGGCAGCGAGGCCACCGAGGGGTTGCACCATTTGGTTGTCTTCATCGCCATATTCGGGGTCGGGAAGATTTTGAGCTTCGCCACCGTCTTTAGAGATAGTAGCTTTAGAGAGCCAAGAGCAAGATGCAGCATTGTAGTCGTTGAAAGTAACAACGATTTTGTCGCACGACTCAACAACATCGCCGTTGGCGGGAGAAGTAGCAACACTGCTTTCTTTTGAAGCTTGCTCGGCATAAACAGCGAATGTAGCAGAAAATTCGGGGCTAACAACGTTGTCGGCAAGTTCGAAGTAACCTTCGGGGAAAGTCACAGTATAGTGGTCGTTGCTTGTAGCGTCTTTGATGGGCTGTATCATTTGATTGCCAACCTCGCCTTGTTTGGCAGCATCGAGAACGACATAAGCAGTATTAGAGCGGCCGCTCATCAAAGCAGTGCCTTTGCTATATACAACTTTTTGGTAGTCGGGGAATGTGAGCACCAGTTTGTCGCAGCTTGTCACTGAGGCCTCGTAGTTGGGAGTGTAGGTGTAGTTGAGGTTTTCGGCAACGGTGGGAGCAACATAGTTGAACACGTTGACAAAAGAAGCTGTGTGGTCTTGACCGTCGTTGAAAGTAAGGTCGTTGAGCACTACCGACACATTGTTGAGCGATTTAACATCAGCGGGAACAGCCACAACAATAGCAGCGCCGCCAAAGTCGTCGGTGGTGACAGTGAGTTCGTTTTGGGGAACGATTATAGATTTAACTTCGCGATTTTCTGTCCAATAGAATTTCACGCCGTTGTAGCTGATTTGGTCGTAGTCTGAAACGTAGATTTCTACAGAGTCGCCGAGTTTGTCGTTGGGAGTGAATTCAACAGATGAAGTGTTGCTCACAACTTTATATTTGAATGGGAAGTTGAACGAGCCTTCACTGCCGCTCACGCCGGTGTAGACCAACTCGCCTTCGGCGCTGTATATGTTGCGCATAGCGAGATAAATTTCGCCATAGTTGTAACCGAGCGACGACATAGTTTTGTAGTCGCGCAATTTGTCGGTAACGTCGATAGTGATGGTCTTGTTATCGTTGCTGAACACAGCAAATACGGGTTCGGTGTACCAGTCGTTAGCCTCTTGGCTACCAAAGTTGAGTTCGAAAGAACCTTTGTCGGGGTCGATGGGGTCAGAAAAAGTGAACACATACTTGCCGGTGGGGTCGGTGGGTTTGAAGTATGAAAGGAAGTCGAACGAAGCGTAT
Organism: uncultured Bacteroides sp.; assembly: GCA_964648845.1. GTDB lineage: Bacteria > Bacteroidota > Bacteroidia > Bacteroidales > Muribaculaceae > CAG-873. The sequence continues at coordinate 10,790 of CAZYNO010000046.1, read as the reverse complement.
TGAGTGTTTGTGAGCTCGTAAGCGCCGTCGGCAGTCTTAGCACTAACCAAGGTGACAGGTTTGTTTGCAGCAACATATTTGAATTGAGCGTTGCCTGTGCCGTCATACTTGATAGAAGCGTCGCCGGCAGAGCAGAGGCCTTCGAAAGCAACAGTGATTTGGTCGCCGGCCTTCACAACGCCTTGTTCGTACCAAGCGGTGAGGATAGCGCCATATTCAACGATGACAGTAGCGCCGCTGAGACGAAGAGTTTCGTCGTCTGTGGTGAGTTCTTTCGACACGCTGCCAACCGAGATTGTGGCTTTGTCGACAGCAACAGATTGGCTGAAAGTGTATTCAATAGCACCGCGACCGCCAACCGAAAGTTTAGCGCCTTCGTCAACGGTAGAGCGCGACAAAGTGAGCTTGTCGTCCATCGACAAATAGAACACGCCTGAGTCGGCAGCCTGGTCTAAGTAGAACCAATAGGTAGTGCCTTGCTCAACATTGATGCTGCGCACTTGGCCGCCGTTAGAGTCGTATCCGGCATAGCTGCTCGACAACTCATTTTCTTCGCCAAGATTAGCATCAGAATAGGGAGTGAAAAACACAAAACGGTTCACATACTTCAGCACACCGGTTTTGGCGGCAGTGTAGTGGCCGATGTAGCTATTGAAGTCGCCGGTGATTTTATACTCAGTGTCGAGGCTCAATTCGCCTAAATCAATAGTCTCGGCAGCAGCTGAAGATGCCACGATGCCCAAGATGGCTAAAGCAAGCAATCTGAGCAATCTGTTCTGTCTGAATGAAAGATAAAGACATTTCATACTACAAAGAATTAGTAGATTAAAAAATTTGATTAGTTATGGTAAGTTTTTTGAAGTTCGAAAAAAGAGGAAAGTGTGGCGGCGCGAACACCGCCACACCAAAGTATAAGAAGATTATTTGATGATGAGTTTCACAATCTTAGAGCTGTTGGCGGTGACAACACGAGCTATAGCCACGCCTTTGTAGCCGCGAGTGTTGGCAACGAGTGTGCCCGAGCCATAAGTATTGGCAACGAGTGCGCCCGACAAGCTATATACAGCTACGGCAGCCTCGGTGTCGGTGTCGACAACAACATTGCCGTCGGCGTCAACATCAATATCTATATTATTGTCGGCAACAACTACGTCGTTAACGCCTGCAGTAGCGATGCGACATTCGGCGGCATTGATAACATAGTCGGTATTGTTGTCGATCATCACGGCAACAACGCGAGCGTTGTCCATGTTGCTCACGATTTGCGGCACGGGGAAGGTGATTGTAGCAACGTTTTCTTCGCCTGCCACAACCGATGTGGGCACGTAGCCTTGAGTGCCGTTATAAGTGAGGCCTACAACTGCGCGGGCAATGTCGCTGATATAGTAGTTGCGCACGGTAGCTTTGCCATAGATGCCGCCGGCACCCCACTCGCCGAGGTTGGGATCGGTGAGCGTGTTGAATTTGTTGCACTGGTATGTTTTGATGTTGTCTTCAACAACCACCAAGAGCAAGCTCACATTCACGTCATTTTTGTCGAGAGCATATTTCACGGTGACGGGAGCGCTAACATATTCGCCGGCTTCGTCAACGCTTGCCGAAACAGAGATGTCGGCAACGGCGGGAGTTTCGAGTTCGCTGTAAACGATATCGCTCCAAAGCATGTTTGAAGGATTGCTGAACACGTAGCTGCCGTTGAGTTGGTCCATCGGAGCGGCAATGACTTTGCGGTTGATCATTGCTGTGGGAGCGGCAGTGAAGCCGAGGAAGTCGCTATATCCGCTGAGGTTTGACGAGAGTTCGTCGTTGTCGTATGTGCGGATGGTAACGCCGATGAAGTTGTTGGGAAGGTCGGCTTCAAGCTTCTCCATAGCAAGGATACCTGTGGGGCAATTGACGCAAGTAGCGCCGGCATATTCCTCAAGGAACACACGTTTTGTAGGTTGGAAAGCAAGGTCGGTGATTGTGCGCGACACAGTGTAGGCATCGCTGCCCATCTTAACTACGATGGTGAAATTGTTTTCAATACCCACTTTAACGGGCAGTTGTTTGTTGAAAGCAAATTCATATTTGTGGTCTTTGTCAACAACGATGTCGGTAGCGTCGATAGTGTCAACGGTGTTGCCGTCGTTGTCGCGGAGTTCAAGGTGAGCTTCGGTGTACGAGCAAGTTTCGTTTTGCACCTCGATGCAGCCATATACGCTGACAGCCGATTGGTTTACGACAGTAGTTTCGTTGTATAGGTCGATGAGATAGTTCATCTCGTGGATAACCTCAATGTCGTCGACAAACACGATGCTTTGGTCTTGGTTTTCGTTGACGAAGGCAATGTACACATCTTTTCCGGCATAGTCAGAGAGCGAGATTTGCACATTTGTCCAGTCGTTAGCGAGAAGGTCTTCAGAGTCGCCGGGATTGACAACTTCGTTGTAGAGCAAAACTTTGTTTGCACGCAACTCGGTCATAGCTTCGTCTGAGAGAGTGTTGTAGACTTTAGATGAGGGGATGATGTAGACGCTGAGACGGTCTTGGCACGACTTGCGGAAACCTTGTGTTTTGAAGTCGAGGTGACAGTTTTCGTCGGGGAGATAAAGCGACGGAATTACCATCCAGTCATCGCTCTTGCCCGAAGTGGTGTAGGCTGAAGTCGACATAGCGGCATAGTTGCCGGGGTCGTCGCCTTGGTCGTCGCTACCAACCCACCAGGGAGTAGACGAGGCAGTGAAGCCATAATCTTGCATCTCTGAGTTGGGGGTGAGGTTGTCGCCTTCGTAGAACATCAATTGAGTGCCGAGGCCCGAGCTGAAGTCTTCAGAGAACAATATTTTGTCGGTAGTGCTGATTTCGCGCACATAGTTACCGGTGTAGTTTATCACCAATTCTTCGTTTTTGCCCGAGCCGCCAACGTCGGTGATAGAGCCTGCGGGCACCACAATTTTATATGTGTTGCCGCTGAAGAGATAGAGTGTAGATGTGGGATAGATTGCGAGGCCGCTGCCTGAGCAATAGAGAGTCATTTCTTCGTAAGCATCGGTCTCGTCGTTGCGATAAACCAAAGCTTTTGCACCTTCAACAAGCTTGATGTTGGCGTTGAAGTAAGCCAAGATGTTGCTGTTGCTGTAGTCGAATTTGCTGACAGCAGAGCCGGGAGTGGGATAAATCACAGTGGCAGCCACCGGAGTGTTGCTGCGGCCAACATACGATATCTTGATGTCTTTTGATTGCACCTCGGCATCGGTTGCCATAGCAAAAGTGCCGGCAGGGAGAAGCACGGTGTAAGTTTTTTCGGCTTCGAGAGTTGTTGGGCGGAAGGTTATTGTGGCCAACGAGCCTTCAACATTGATGCCCATAGAGTTGCGTACCAAAGTGCCGTCGGCATTGAGCAACTGAGCCGAAGTCACGGCTCCGAGCAATTGCACGTCGCGGTCGAAGCTTACGGTTACGCTTGATATGGTTGAGAAGCAAGCTTGATTTGCGGGGCTCACGGTGTATGTGCCCATGAGGTCAACCGATTTGCAAATTTCTTGCACGTCTTGGTAGAATGTATAGTTGCAACCATTGCCGTCTTCGGGGTTTGAGAATGCGCCGATGAAGCGACCGTCGGGCGACACGGCAACCGGAGTGCCGGTATAGTCGAGGCCTGTTTTGTCGGCAAAGTCTATGCCGTAGCATTGCGTCAAAATATTCTCCATCGAATACCAATATTTGCCGCTGCGCACATAGAGGTCACGTTGCGGGTCGGCAACGGGAGTGGCGCCGTACACATTACCGTTGTCGTCGATAGCAGTGCCCATGATGCCGCTGTCGAGGTCGGTGTTGAACACTTCAAACTCTTTGGTGAGCACGTTGTAGCGGAATGTGCAAACGGTGTTGTCGGTCATGTAAGCTTGACCGGTGACGTAATATCCGTTGGGGCTCATTGTTGCAGCATCAATGTGGTGCAAATTGTCAACCTTCTCAAGGAAGACTTTATTTGTGTAGGTGAAACCGATATAGTCGTAAGTCTCGGTTTGGCGATCGTACACATAATAGTTTTGCTGATCGGTGTAGCAGTAGTCAACAACACCGAGAACGTAGCGACCGTCTGCCGAGATGTTGTTGAATTGGTTTTCGTTCATGTATTCGGCTGCGAGGTCGAGCTTTGGCACATTGTTGAGTGTGACTTTTTGGCCCGTGGTCAAATCCCACAACACTTCAGAGAAAACATATTGGCTGAAAAATTCGCGGCCCACGGCATAATGACCGTCAGCCGACACGCCGAACACCTCGCCGCTGACAGCCGTGTCCGATGTGCTGAGGTTGGTCCAGAGACCTGTGCTGCTTGTCCAATAAGCGGGCAACTCTTCATAAGTGCCGACAGCGATGCTTGCATCGTTGGTAATGTCAGAAGCCTTACCGGTGTCGGTAGCGCCTTCGTTAGCTGCGGTAATAACTTTTTCTTCTCCTGTGGCAATGTTAACAATCATGCCGCCTGATTTCTCATCTTCGACACGACTTTCGTACAATGCATACTTTCCGTTAGGTGAAATGCCGGCAAAGATGTAGCCATTATTATAGGCTTTAATCTCCGGTTTTTGCAAGTCTGTGGTTTGAGCAACAGACAAAGCGGCAAAACCCATCGCTGAAAGTAAAGTTAGTGATAATCTTTTCATTTCGGTTATATATAGCATAAAAATGTGACTAATCGTAAGCATAAACCTTGATTTAACATCAATCTTGCAAAATATTGGCGCAAAATTAGTAAAAATCGCGCTAAAAACATAAAATTTTAAATCTTTTTCTACACAAAACACTCAATTTTTCGCATTTTGTTACTACCTTTGCACTAATATTACGAATTAATCTACACAACATCTATGAAATTTCTAAGATTAACCACTTTCTTGCTTTGCTGTGTGTTTTCGCTCGGCTGCTTTGCACAATTACCCTCAGTGCAACTGAAAAATATCGACGGCAAAACTGTCGATACAGCAACTCTTAGCAACGACGGAAAACCCTTCGTTATCAGCTTTTTCGCAACATGGTGCAAACCTTGCAACCGCGAGCTCAAAGCCATACACGAAGTTTATCCCGATTGGCAAGACGAAACAGGCATGCGCCTCGTTGCCGTTTCAATCGACGAAGCACAGAATGCACAAAAAGTGAAACCTTTGGTTGACAGCGAAGGTTGGGAATATGAAGTGTTGCTCGACCCCAACAGCGACTTCTTTCACGCTATCGGCGGCCAACAAGTGCCTTTTGTTGTCATTGTTGACGGCAACGGCAAAATTGCGCACAGCCACAGCGGATATATTGACGGCTCGGAAGACCATATCATTGAGTATATTCGCGAACTCGCCAAATAACAAATCTACAGTATATAACTTTGCAGATGAAATTTGATAAACTGATATTACCCGGTTTGCTGCTTTGCGCTCCGCTTTGCGCCACAGCTCAATCGTCGAGCAACGGCGTGACCCTGCACGGCAGCGTGAAAACCGACATCCTCATACCCGAAGAAGATTCAACCATCGGCACCGAGTCGTATAGCGACAAGGTGCTGTCGAACACATACGCCGACCTGCGCTTGCTCAGCAAATTTGTTGACGCCGGCGTGCGCGTAGAGTATATGGAGCAACCGCTGCCCGGCTTCTCTCCCGACTTTAAAGGCTGGGGCGTGCCAAACATATACGTCAAAGGTAAATATAAAGGTTTGGAGCTCACTGCCGGCGACTTCTACGAGCAATTTGGCAGCGGCTTCATACTCCGCACATACGAGGAGCGCACCCTCGGCATTGACAACTCTTTGCGCGGTGCACGCTTGAAAGTAAATTCGCTGAAAGGTTTGCGTTTCACTGCTCTTGGCGGTGTGCAACGTCGCTTCTGGGAATGGAGCACAGCTTCGCGCATCTACGGTGCCGACGCCGAATTTAACATTGACGAATACGCATCATCGTTGCGCAACCACAATGCAACGTGGATGGTGGGCGCATCGTATGTGCTCAAAAAAGAAGACGACGAAACAATCATGGTGCCGGGCTCAAACTTGCGCCTCAACTTTCCCAACGCAGTGAGCGCCTTCGACGTGCGCACACACTTCACAAAAAGCAACTTCGGCATTCTCGGCGAATTTGCATGGAAAAGCCAAGACCCGTCGAGCGCCAACAAATATGTGTATAAAAACGGAACGGCATTGATGCTGTCGGGCACCTACTCAAAGTCGGGCCTCAGCGCACTCGTGCAAGTGAAGCGCAGCGAAAACATGGCGTTCTATTCGCAGCGCAGTGTTGACCAAGAGCACCCGTCGGCAATGCTCAACAATCTGCCGGCATTTTCATATCAGCACACCTACGCACTCGCCGCACTCTATCCCTACGGCACACAAGCCGCTACGGGCGAATGGGCCTTCCAAGGTCAATTCTCCTACAACTTCAAGCGCAACACCGCTCTCGGCGGCAAATACGGCACAAAAATTCACGTCAATGCATCGTATATCAAAGGCTTGAAAGAAAGCGACATCGCACTGACAACAACAGGCCCAAGCTCACTCATCACTATGGGTTCTGACGGCACAAAATATCAGTTCTTTGGCATGGGCGATGAATATTATCACGACTTCAACCTGCAAGTCGACAAAAAAGTGACACGCGACTTCAGCTTCACGGCAATGTACATGAACCAACGCATATTTTACAACCAGGAAGACTATGTGCTGTCGAACATCTTTGTTTTTGACGGCAAATATCGCTTCAACAAAACACTGACATTGCGCACAGAGTTGCAATATCTCACCACCAACGACGACCAAAAAGATTGGTGCTACGGCCTCGCCGAGCTTTCGGTAGCCCCCTACCTCATGTTCTCTGTCAGCGACATGTGGAACAATGGCTCAACCAAGACTCACTACTACATGGGCGCCATCACCGGCAACTACAAAGCCAATCGCCTGATGCTGTCGTACGGCCGCACCCGCAAGGGCTACAACTGCACCGGAGGCGTGTGCCGCGAAGTGCCTGCAACTCACGGTTTCCAAATTTCTTACAGCTATAACTTTTAATCGCTATGTTCTCACTCCGAAAAGCTATACTATTATTTCCCGTCTTGGCAATGGTTGCAACATCGTGCGACAACATCAGCGAAGACGACCGCTACATACCCGTTGCCGAAGTGACTCCCCAACGCGCAGTGTTGCTTGAAGAATTCACCGGACAATACTGCCAAAACTGCCCCACGGCACACGAAGTTATTTCGCAACTCAAATCGCAATACGGCGACGCATTTATCCCCGTCAGCATACATGCCGGCTCGTCGGACAATGCCAAGTTGGCAAGCGACAGCGACACCAAAACCAACCAAGGCCTCAAGCAAGAAGAAGGCGACTACTATGCAAATATGTGGGGCATATCGTCGTTCCCGCGCGGCGTGCTCAATCGCACTTCCGACGTGCTTGCCAACGAAAAATGGGCTGCACAAATAGCCATAGAGGTGCAAAAATCGGCATCGCTCGACATCAATCTCTCTGCCGTCTACAACGCAGAGACCAAGACTGTTGAAGTGTCAACACAGATACTCCCTGTAAAGACACTCTCAGGCGCATTGCAGCTGTGGTTGGTTGAAAGCAACATTGTCTCAATGCAACGAAACGGCAGCAAAACTGACCGTAAATATGTGCACAACCACGTGTTCCGCTCGTCGATAAACGGGTCAGACGGCGAGCCCGTGATGCTCGTGTCGAACGTCTACACCGAGCAAACCAACTCAATAGTCATCAAAGACCTTTGGGAGCCCGAAAACCTGTCGGTCGTAGCGTTTGTCTACAACGGCGACGGCGTGCTCAATGCTGCCGAGGTTGCCGTGCAAGTTGAGAAAACCGAAGAATAATTACAAAACAAAAAATACACTCATCTATGAAGAAATTTTACATCTTAGCACTTTCACTGCTTGCAATGAGTGCAGCGCAAGCACAAACTATCAAAATTGTAGATAGCAAAGGCAACGAGGTGCCCGACAATTCAACAGTCACAGTCACAACTTACAACACTGACCAGACTGAAGAAGACGACACTCCCGGCTACTTCTACTATTTCTTCGACTCAGGTTTGTCGATGATTGGCAGCGAGACCGGCGAAGTGACTGTGCGCGGTGAGCTTGTTGAGAAACGCGTTACAGGCCTCAACGACAGCGACGTCTCATATCAAGTGTGCCCCAACGGTTCGTGCACTAACTTCAAAGACGGGGTGGCTATCAACACAAGCACCTACGACGCATCAAAAGGCGAAATGGAATTGGCTATACACATGGCCAACTATGGCACTCCCACCAACGAGTTGGTGCTCTACTCGCAAGCCGACTTCACAGTGTTCTACACCGGCAAAGGCAGCACAGCAAAGCACTTCACACTCATTTTCGACTTTGACTACAACAAAACCGGCGTAAGCGACATTGTTGCCGACAGCAGCAACGCCGCTCCCGTATACTTCAACCTCAACGGCGCACGCGTAGACAGCAGCAACCTCACTCCCGGCCTCTACATCCGTCGCCAAGGCAACAAAGCAACCAAAACAATCATCAAATAAAAAGTAAAAAGTAAAGAGTAAGAAGTAAAGTTTTTGGCTCGCAGAGCCTAAACTTTCGTTAACCCCATTGTGCCGACGTAGCTCGCGAAGTCGGCTCAGTGGGGTTGAGCCAACCCTAAAGTATGTCAACGTCGGAGACGTTGCACCATGGGTGCGTCGCCACGAAGATGCAACGTCTCCGACGTTGGCTTGTGTGAGCGAGACACAGGCCCCACAGAGCCTCCGCAAGCTCCGGCACTGTGGGGTTAACGAAAGTGTACAGCCTTCGGCTGAAACAATAGCGACCTTACTCCTTACTTCACTTTTTACTCCTTACTCTTTACTTTTTACTCTTCACTTCTTACGTCACTATGTATCGCATACTTTTGCTGGGTGATTACAGCAACCTACACAGCCAACTTGGCAGAACTCTCCGCGCTATGGGTCACGACGTCACTGTGATGTCGCAGGGCTCCGGATTTCAGGACACTGAGCGCGACATAAACATTGTGCGCAAGCCCGGCAAATTGAACGGACTGAAATTTGCCATGCAATGCATGTTCTCGCTGCACAAATATATGCGGGGATACGACATTGTGGCGTTGCAGCACGAGACTTTCCTGCCGCTGAAGCCTCAGCGATTGCGATATTTTTTCGACCGTCTGCGCGGCGAAAACGGCAAAGTATTCTTATCGTTCGCCGGACGCGATGTGCCTTATCTTGACCAATGTCTCGACGAAAATTCACCGATACGCTACAACGAATATCGCATTGCTAAAAGTAGGACTGACTACTTTACTAATAGTAGTAAAAGCTTATCCGAGTGGTTTGCGCCCGAAATGCGTGCCTATACCGACTATTTCTTCGAGCATATAGACGGCGCTGTGACAGCTCTTTACGAGCACTACACCGCTGCGCAACGCGTGCTGCCCGACGACAAAATTGCCTACGGCGGCATACCCATCGACGTTGACGCGCTGGCACAGGTAGTGCTGCCCGGATTTGACGACGGCGTGCAACTTTTTTTGGGACGCCACCGCGAGCGCAAAGACGAAAAAGGCACTGACCTGCTCGAAATTGCCTCACGCCGCGTGGAGCAAATGCACCCCGGCAAAAGCCGTCTGCGCATCATCGAGAATGTGCCCTACGCCGAATACGTGAAACTTATGTGCTCAAGCCACGTGGTGCTCGACCAGATTTACAGCTACACTCCCGCCACAAATGCGCTCATCGCCATGTCGCGCGGACTGAATGTGGTGAGCGGCGGCGAAGACGACTACTACAACTTTATCGGCGAGCACGACAATCGCCCCATCATAAATGCGCCTACCAATGTTGACGACCTCACAGATGTGCTCGCCGACGTGGTTATGCATCCCGAACTTATAGCCGAGCGCGGACTTCGCTCGCGCGAATTTGTGATCAAGCACAATGCCACAAACATTGTGGCTCAACGTTACCTTAACTTTTGGACTTCAAAACTATGACTCTCGATGTTGCAATAATAACATGGCAGCCTGAAGGGTTGCAGCGCGTGGAGGCAATGCAGCTGCCCGCGGTCGACGGTGTGCGCTACGTTGTGTCGTGGCAAAAGCACGACAATGCACCAATACCCGAGGCTATCGCCCGCCGCAACGACATTGACGTTTGGCGCACGGATGCCACCACCGTTGCCGAAAATCGCAACAATGCGCACAATCACTGCTCTGCCGACATTGTGCTCAACGGCGACGACGACCTTATCTATACCGCCGACGGTCTGCGTGCCGTCATCAGCACCTTTGCCAACAACCCGGAGCTGCAATTTGCGTGCTTCAAGTTCGACTTCGGCTACAAATATAAGCCCTACCCCAACGAAATTTGCGACCTTAAGCGCATACCCAAAGGCATGTGGTTTGGCACTATAGAGATGGCCGTGCGTCGCAACTCTCCGGCAGGCGAATTGCGTTTCGACAAGCGTTTCGGCCCGGGAGCAAAGCACTTTGGCACCGGCGAAGACGAATATTATCTGCTGCAAGCTCGCCGTCGCGGATATGTGTGCAGATACTATCCCATCACCATAGGCTCACACCTCGGAGCCACCCACGTGTCGCAGCAAATCACCAACAAAAAGCTTATCTATGGCATGGGGGCTATCATAGGCGCCACCTACCGCGTCACAGCTCTGCCGCGACTGGTGCTCAAGGCTTGGCGCATGAAAAAAGCCGGGCAACAAAAATTTGCGCCCGGCCTTGTATCGCTAATTAGAGGATATCT
>CAZYNO010000045.1:0-12673 GCA_964648845.1 uncultured Bacteroides sp. | reverse complement strand
GCACGGCTCACAGGCAGTGGAGATATTAGTCGATAGTGAGGTTGAGCACTCGTTCGATGATGGGTGCCATGTCGTAGTAGCGGTATTCGGCAAGGCGGCCGCCGAAGATTACGTTAGTCTCTGCATCGGCAAGGGCTTTATATTGTGCGTAGCAGGCGTTGTTTGTGGCGTCGTTGATGGGGTAGTATGGCTCGAGACCGTCGTGCCATTCGGTTGAATATTCGCGCGAAATGATGGTGACCGGCACATCGTTGACCGCGTCGCCAAACATTTCGAAGTGTTTGTGCTCAATGACGCGGGTGTAGGGCACGTTGCGCTCGGTATAGTTCACCACTGCATTGCCTTGATAGTTGGCGCAGTCTATTTCTTCTTCTTCAAATTGCACTGTGCGATATTGCAATTTGCCGTAGCGGTAGCCGTAGTATTCGTCAATTTTTCCGGTGAACACCACTTTGTCGGCAAGCGCAGTGAGCGCTTCGCGGTCGGCGAAAAAGTCAACGCCGGTACGACATTCCACGCCGTCGAGCATCGCCTCTATGAGTTTGTTGTATCCGCCAACGGGTATGCCTTGATAGGTGTCGTTAAAATAGTTGTTGTCGTAGACAAAACGCAGCGGCAGGCGACGTATGATGAATGCCGGCAACTCGCTGCACGGACGTCCCCATTGCTTCTCGGTGTAGCCTTTGATTAGCTTTTCGTAGATGTCCTTACCCACCAACATTAACGCTTGTTCCTCAAGATTTTGAGGCTCGCGGCCGTTGAGCATGGTTTTCACCTCGCTGCGCTGCTGCTCGATTTTTGCTTTAGCTTCTTGCGGAGTGATGACGCCCCACATGCGGTTGAAAGTATTCATGTTGAACGGCAGATTATATAGCTCACCTTTATAATTTGCTACCGGCGAATTGGTGTAGCGGTTGAATTCTACCAGCGAGTTCACATATTGCCACACGCGTTTGTTCGATGTGTGAAAAATGTGTGCTCCATATTTGTGAACGTTTATGCCGTGGCGATTTTCGCAATAGATGTTGCCGCCAAGGTGTTGACGTTTGTCTATCACCAAACATTTTTTGCCGCGCAGACGGGCTTGATGTGCAAATGTGGCGCCAAACAGTCCGGCACCCACAATCAGATAATCATATTGTTTTGACATAGCTTATATTATATCTTTTCTATTTCGGGATTGAAAAACAGGCCGTCCCACAGCCCTTTGCGATAATGTTGCTTGAAAATTGCCTTGTCGGCGGTGTTGCGCTTGTTCACGCGTTGTGCAAATACGCGATAATTATTGAGCGCACTGACGATCAATACAATAATATTTTTGCGCTTTTGCATTCGTTTTATATATGTTGTGTTGCGTGCTTGATAATAGAACTTCCAAGCGCTGTCGGTTGGCGCTGATTGCGGCTGGCCAAAATAGTTTGTTGCCGTCTTGTGCAGCGCTATACTATTGTCTACGTATAGTCCTACGAATCCGTTGCGTGTGATGCGTTCTGTAAACTCGGTGTCGTCGTGCCAAATGAAAAATTCGGCGATAGGCAAGCCTACTTTGTGCACGGCCTTGGCGCTGACCATCAGCGAAACAAAAGAAGCGTTGCTGATGCGGATGGCAGGAGTTTCGGCTGTTGAAAAGTCGTTGAACATTTTCGAGCGGTCGCGCGCGTCTTTTGCAATGCGCGGCATGTTCATTTTGTGAGGAGTGTCGTCGGTCCACATCACCTTGCTTGCGGCAAATCCCACGTTGTCGGCAAGTGTGAAAGCTTTTGCGAGATTGGCGAGGGCTTCGGGCTGTGGTATGCAGTCGTCGTCCATAATCCAGACATAGTCGTAGCCTTCGCTCACAGCTTGCTTTATGCCGCGCGAAAAGCCACCGGCACCGCCGATGTTGCGTTCAAGATTGATACATTCTACACTCTCGCTCGCAATTGAGCTGAGATATTTGTCTGTGCCGTCTGTAGAGCTGTTATTCACGATAATGATTTTATCGCTTTTGTGACTCTGATTTTGCACTGCTGCAAAGCATTCTTTGAGCAATGACAGACGATTGTACGTTACAATGACTGTTGCTATTTGCATAACAAGGCCTTTTTATTTGATATTCAAATAATTGATAGCGTCGTTTAACGCTTCTTTCACGAAATAGCCGCTGCTGAGTTTGTCGCTCATAGCCGCAACATTCCGTTTCATCTCTTCGTATTCTGATGGTTGCAACTCGGCGAGACGAGTGTTGAGCTCGGCAAGCGAGTTGACGGAAATGCCGATTTTGTGTTGCTCAACAAACGGAGCCAAGGCTGCTTTGTCCCAAATGATAATTGGTAGTCCGCAGCGAATGTAAAACGATGTTTTGTGCGGATTGTTGTAGCGCAGATAGTCGCCGAAGTTACCTGTGCATGCGTCTACGCTCTCGCCATCCCACACCAAACCAAAGTCGCCGTCGCACTCGGCAATCATCTGCTCTGATGCCACAAATCCGCCATAGTTTATAGCTCCGGATGTGTTGTGGCTATGGTCGAAACCGTTGCCGTAGACATTGAATGTATAGTTTGAATTGAGGCCGCTCTCGCCGATGGTGTATAGGAAAGCATTCTTGCGGGGATGCAGTCCGCCGGCATACACCACTTTGTACGGGCTGTGCGGCTTGCGCCCTTTGGCTGTCGCTTCGCTGAGATAGTCGAAAATGCCAAGCTCGCCGACTTTGCATGCTATACCGTTGTCTTCAAGCCACTTGCGCATTGCTGCGTTGTGCGCCACAATGTAGTCGGCGTGGTTGAGACGAGAAATCTCTTTAGCAACCGTCAGCTTTTGGCGGCGGAAGCTGCCCAAATCGTGTATCACAGCCACCACTTTGGCGCCTCGCAAGTGTGCGATGCGGCATAGCGTGGCAAAATATTTCTTGAAAGGATATTGCAGCACCAAAATGTCGCCCCTGTTTAGGCTGAACAATGTCTTGGCTACGCTGCAAAAAGTATATATAAATCCTGCCGCAGCGTTGCGTAGTTGCTTTTGCGGCAACCCAACGTTGCAGTAGCCTGCTTGCGCCAATATACATTCTATGTCGGTCTTTGCTTTATTCCCGGCAGAAGTGAGGTCTTTATAGTTTTTAGAGACGTAGGCTAACATTAAAACTGGACTTATATCTATTTTTGTTTGCAAATTTACGCATTAATCGCTGTGTCTGCAAGATTTTTTGTAACTTTGTGTACAGTTATAGCTATGACCAAAATTTATAAAATTATACGCGCTATTGTTGTTGCACTACTGATTTTTTTGGTAGTGCTGCCCGTCAGCACATATATTCTATTGTCAACCGGCTGGGCACAAGATAGTTTGCGCAAAGTTGCTCAAACCGAATTATCTAATCTTTTAGGCACAAAAGTGACAATCGGTCACGTAGATATTGCTCCGTTCAATCGTCTCAGCATCAGCGATGTGACCGTAGCCGACGACTATGGCAAAACAGCGCTCAAAGTCAACACCATAGCCTCTCGCTTTGAGCTGTTGCACTTCATCCGCACGCATCGCATTGTTATTGACTATGCTGCAATCGACGGCCTCAGCGCAAATCTTTACAAAAAAGATGACAATTCGCCGCTCAATATCGCAAAGATTATTGAAAATCTAAAGCCGAAAGAGGATAAAAAAGAGCCCACGAAATTTGATTTGGCTATCAGCACCGTCAAAATCACAAATTCGTCGGCTCAATTCAATATTCTGAGCCACCCCGCAAAAAACGATCGCTTTGATGCGGCGCACATCAGCGTAAGCAATATTGACATAGTGGCTTATCTGCCAAAAATCAGCGACACAGATATTATTGTGGAGCTTGAACGTCTGCGCTTTGACGAAAAAAGCGGCTTTGCTTTGCGCAATCTCACAGCACAAGTCAACTATTCGCCCACGGCGCTCTCGGTGCACGACCTTGATTTGCAACTCCAAGGCACGCATTTGGCATTTGCTCCAATCGAAATTGCCTATGCAAATCCCGGCGACATAGCAAAAGTTATCAAAACTCAGCCCATGTCGGTAGAACTCAAACAAAGCAGCTTTGTCACGCCTTCCGACCTCGCTCCGTTTCTCCCGGTGCTGAGCAATCTCAATTCGCGCTACGACGTTGCACTCATTGCGTCGGGCACAACAAAAAAACTTACGCTCACCGAGCTTAATATAGTTGAAAGCGGTTCTAACCCGCGCTTTTTCATAGAGGCTAAAGGTAATGCTTACAACCTCGACAAACCCAAAGATATAAGTGTTGAAGACTTCAGCCTTAAACTGATGACCTCGGGCAATGACGTTGCAAGCATAGCCTCGCAATTTGCTGCCGACAAAGTAGCCAAAGTGCAGCCTTTGCTGGCTGCGTTGGGCAACATCAAGCTTGAAGCGGATGTTTCGGGCTCGCTAAACGATGCCAACGGCGTGGTTGATTTGTCAACAGCAGCAGGCAGCATTTCGGCGAATGCCACGATGCATCGCAACGGCGGCAATATGCAGCTCGGCGGCTCGATTGATGCTGCCGACGTCGACCTGTATGCCCTCACCGGAAATGCCGACCTTGGCATGCTTTCGGCTACTATCGACCTTGATGGCGAGATGCTCAACAAAATACTCTCAGGCACAGTTGTTGCCGACTTTGGCAACATCACATACAAAGGCATAAACTACAACGATTTGCACATCGACGCCGAGGCAAATCCCGACAAAACTTTTGCCGGACATGTTGCTCTCGATCATCAGCTTGGCACTCTTGATGCCGCGTTTGACGGCTCGTACGACGATGCGTGTCCGAGTTTGGCGCTATCGGCTGCGGTGCAAAACTTAGACCTTGAGTCGATGGGCATTATCAAAAAATATGACGGCTACAAACTTTCGGCTCAAATTGACGCCGACCTTGCAGGCAAAATTGCCGAGTGGGTTGACGGATATATTGATGTGCGCAACATCACTTTTGAGCACGAAGAAAAGCCCGATTTCATCTGCCGCCAGTTGCGCATCGACGCAAACAGCGTTGAGCGCCCGCACACTTTGTCGGTGAAAAGCGACTTCATCAACGGCAAAATCGAGGGTAATCTCAGTCTGCTCAACGTGGCAAGTCAAGCTAAAGACATTGTGTCGCAAATCATCCCGGCATTCATCAGCAAATCAGAGCGTCATATAGCTCAGACTACTACCACACGCAACCATAACAATAATTTCAACTTCGAATTTGAAATTGCAAACGCCGAAAATTTCTCGCGCTTTTTCAACTTCCCGGTGCAAATTATCTATCCTGTCACCATTGACGGCTTTATGGACTACGACCGTCAGTCTATGCTTGTCACAGTTGATGCCCCATATCTGCAGCAAGGCGACAAAATCATCGAAAATACCGCCGTGCAAGCCGAGGTGTCGGGCGACGACCAAAATGCTTCGGTCTACTTCACCACAACCACTCCTACCCAAAAAGGCACCATGGCTGTTGTGACGCGCATGACTGCCGCTCAAAACCGCATTGACACCACTATCGACTGGTTTATCGAGCGCGAAAAACAAATCAACGGCGTGATAAGCTTCTCGACCTTGCTCGGTCGCGACGAAAACGGTGGCTTCACCGCCGACGTCAATTTCAACCCCGGCGACATCAACTTTGGCGATGCCGTTTGGCGCATAGCTCCGTCAGAAATCAATTGGTCGCCAAACCATCTCGCAGTGCATAATTTCAATATGTCGACCGACACGCAGTCGATAAGCATCAACGGCGTCGCTTCAAACGACAACTCGTCTGAAATGCTGGTTGACCTGAACAATATCCATCTGCAATCAATATTTGAGACGCTCGACATTGACAAGGCTTTGATTTGCGGCGATGCAACCGGACAATTCCACGCAAAAGGCTTATTTGGCAAAGAACCGTATATCAATTGCGATAACCTTCACGTCAAAAATATAGGCTATAACTATTGTGTGCTCGGCGATGGCGACATCAAAGCACACTTCGACAACACAAAACAGTCGTTCTATCTCGATGCCGATATTGTTGCCGAGACCGGCGAACATTCGCACATCTACGGCGATATCTTTGCTACCAAAGAGGCGCTCGACATCAATTTCGACGCTAAGCACGTGAAAGTCGGCTTCCTCAAACCTTTCATGTCGGCGTTTGCCGAAGATGTTAAAGGCTATGCTTCGGGTAAGGCCCGACTTTTCGGCACATTCAAAAATATAGACCTCGAAGGCGACTTGTTTGCCGATGACCTTGGCTTGAAGATAGCATTCACCAACACCTGGTATTATGCCACTGACAGTGTGCACATCAAGCCCGGTCGCATTGATATAAAAGATATTACGCTTAAAGATGCATACGGCAACACCGCTCTGCTCAACGGCTATTTGAAACACGACTATTTCCACAACCCCGTCTTCGACTTCCGCATCACAAATGCTCGCAACTTCCTCAGCTATGATGTGACCTCAAAGCAAAGCCCCGACTGGTATGGTCGCATATTCGGCAATGGCTCGGCTTCGGTAACCGGTGCTCCCGGTGTGGTGAATATCGACGTGAATATGGCAACAGCCGACGGCTCCACCTTCACCTTCGTGCTGTCAGACGCCCAAGAGGCCGACGACTACAAGTTCATAACATTCCGCGATGCCGGAGTCAAAGCCATCACCGACTCTATAATTGAGGTTGACCGCCTCCCGGCTGCCGTGCGCGAATATCGCGACCGCATGTTGGCAAAGGCTGCCGCACAGGATGCTCCGTCGGCCTACAATATGAACTTCCAGGTTGATATCACTCCCGCAGCCAAAATAATACTCGTTATGGACCCTGTGGGCGGCGACGAAATCAAAGCTTACGGCTCGGGCAACTTGCGCATGACCTATGCTTCGCAGGGCAACGATTTGCACATGTATGGCACATACACCATCGACCGCGGTAGCTACAACTTCACCCTGCAAGATATAATAGTGAAAGACTTCACCATAAAAGAAGGCAGCTCGATAGCTTTCACCGGCGACCCGTATTCGGCGCGTCTCGATATTCAAGCTATATATTCGGTGAACGCTAACCTCTCCGACCTCGACGAGTCGTTCTTGCAAGACAAGGAGCTCAACCGAACAAATGTGCCCGTGCATGCGTTGCTTATGGCAAGCGGCGACATGCGTCAGCCCGACATATCTTTCGACCTCGAGTTTCCGACGCTCACCAGCGACGTCTATCGCAAGGTGCGCTCTATTGTCAGCACCGAAGATATGATGAACCGACAGATAATCTACCTGCTCGCACTCAACCGCTTCTATACGCCCGACTATATGTCGTCTACCACCAAAGGCAACGAGCTCTTCTCTGTGGCATCTTCAACATTGGGAGCGCAACTAAGCAGCATGCTCGGCAAACTCAGCGAAAATTGGAGCATCGCGCCAAACTTGCGCAGCGACCGCGGCGACTTTAGCGACATTGAGGTTGATGTGGCTCTGTCGAGCTCGTTGCTCAACAACCGCCTGCGCTTCAACGGCAACTTCGGCTATCGCGATAAGTCGCTAAACACCAACCAGTTTATCGGTGACTTCGATATTGAATATCTGCTCAACCGCACAGGCACATGGCGCCTCAAAGCCTACAACCGCTACAACGACCAAAACTATTATTTGCGCACGGCACAAACAACTCAAGGCGTCGGCATCATGTTTAAGCGCGACTTTGACAATATCTTCGGATTTTTGCGTCGCCGCAAATCATCAGCAACTGCCGTCATCGACACAATAAATACTGTATTACCTTCCGACACCATTCAACATGCAACAAATTGAACAATGCATTTCTTGGATTGGCAACAATCTCTCTGACTATTTCCTTCTTCCGTTGCTCATAGCGGCAGCGCTCTACTTCACCTTCCGCACTCGTGGCGTGCAATTTCGCATGGTTGGCGAGATGTGCCGTTTGCTCGTGTCGAAGAGCGACAATAAAGGCGGCATAAGTTCTTTTCAAGCTTTTATGGTGTCTATTGCCAGCCGCGTTGGCACGGGCAACCTTGCCGGCGTAGCAACGGCGATTGTGTTGGGCGGCCCGGGTGCCGTGTTTTGGATGTGGATGATTGCCTTGCTGGGCGCATCGTCGGCATTTATCGAGTCGACACTCGCACAGTTGTTTAAGATTAAAGACAGCAACGGCGAATTTCGTGGCGGCCCTGCATACTACATCCTCCACGGCATAGGTTCAAAAGCTTGGGCAGTGACTTTTGCCGTGCTTATTTGCGTGACTTTCGGCCTCGCTTACAATTCGGTGCAATGCAACACCATCACCGAAGCCTTCAACACCTCGTGGCAGATACCGCGTCTTGCCACTACAATTGTGATATCAGTTCTAACGCTCATTATCATTTGGGGCGGCATAAAATCAATAGCACATTTCAGTCAGCTCGTGGTGCCGGTTATGGCGCTTGCCTATCTCATTGTGGCAGCAATCATTGTGTGCATGAACATTGAGCACGTGCCCACAGTGTTTATGATTATCATTGAGGATGCTTTCGGCATTAAGCAGGCTGTTGGTGGCACCGTCGGCAGCGCAATGGCTATGGGCATACGTCGCGGCTTGTTCAGCAACGAGGCCGGTGAGGGCTCGGCTCCGAATGTCGCTGCTACGGCACATGTGAGCCATCCGGTGAAACAAGGCTTGGTGCAAGCTTTGGGCGTATTCACCGACACGCTGCTCATTTGCAGCTGCACGGCATTTATTATCCTCTGCAGCGGCGTGCACATTGGCACCACTGCCGAAGGCATAAGCCTCACACAGCGTGCCGTCGACTCGCAATTCGGCTTCATCCCCGGCTTCGGCTCTATGTTTGTGAGCTGTGCAATATTCTTCTTCGCTTTCACCTCGATTGTCGCAAACTATTATTACGGCGAAACAAACGTGCGCTTCATCACCAATTGTCGCAGCGCAGTCTACGTTTATCGCCTGATGGTCACCGCTATGGTGTTTATTGGCGGCATTTCGTCGCTTGGCATTGTGTGGTCGCTTGCCGATATCACCATGTCGCTCATGGCAATATGCAACCTTGTGGCTATCTTATGGTTAGGCAAATATGCCGTGCGCTGCCTCAACGACTACACCCGTCAGCGCCGCAACAAACGCGACCCTCGATATACCACAGCTGTTAATCCCGAAATAGCAGACCGCACGCAAGCATGGCCTTTAGATTGCTAATATGATGATTTTGCGCAGCATAATCTTGCATATTTCAATTCTAATAGCTACTTTTGCAACATAATAACTTTTTACGCTATATTAACCATCTAAAATAAAAACTACTAATAACAATTTTCATGAATTACTACATCAAGCACTCCTTAATGGTTGGCTGCTGTATGTTGAGCCTTTCTGCTATGGCTCAGCAAAAAAATGAATGGATACATGTCTACACAACCGATAGCAAGGTGACTTCTATCCAGGCTGATGAGATTGATGGCATTTATTTTGGTTCACAAGGCAATCATAACCTGCAAATTGTTACCGATAACAATAACACTACTACTTTCGACTACTCAAAAATCTCTAAAAGCAAATTCGCTAAAAACGTTCCCCTCCTCACCATAACAACTGATACATATGTTTCCGAACTTCCGGATAAAACAACTTACTATACCGCTACTTTCAAACTTGAAGGTTATGGCGAGTATGAAGATGTTGATACTATTGTCAGCATTAAAGGTCGTGGCAACAGCACATGGAATAAATATCCCAAAAAACCCTATCGCTTGAAGTTTGAAAAGAAAAAAAGCCTTTGCGGCTTGCACAAAGCCAAAAACTACGTGCTCCTTGCAAACTATATCGACCCCACCGAGATACAAAATGCTTTGGCTATGAAAGTAGCCCACTTGCTCGAAAATCCCTATTCAAACGATATGATACCCGTAAACGTTGTGTTGAACGGTGTGTATCGCGGCTCGTATATGCTCAGCCAAAAAATCGGTTTCAATGCAGGTAGCATCGATGACTACGATGAAACTCAAAGCATCCTTTGGGAGTTGGATACCAACTACGACGAGGACTATAAGTTCCGCTCTTCAAGTTTCAGACTTCCCGTGATGGTTAAAGATCCTGACATGGCTGACTATGGCGGCACCACATATATGAATGAGTGGAAAGCTGACTTCAACGAAATGGAGACTAAAGTCTACAACTCAACTTCTTTTGCCGACAAAATTGATATGCAATCTGTTGTAAACTACATGATTATCAATAATATTTGTGGCAACTTCGAGCTCAATTGGCCCAAGAGTGTGTATATGTACAAGACTAAAGCTAAAGACGACATCTACCACCTCGGCCCGGTTTGGGACTTTGACTGGTGCTTCGGATACTCTGAAGGCGCTTTGGCTCGCTCTAAAGCTACAACAAAAATCACCGACACTTCAAGCTACGAAAGCGGCAAACCGTTCTTCACCAAGCTTTGCAAAGAACAGACTTTCATGGCTCTCTACAAAAAAACTTGGGAAGATTTCTACGAAAACAAATTGCCTGAGTTGTGGGAATTCTTCGACGAATATGCCGAACTTGTTGAGCCGGCTGTTTATCGCAACAACGAAAAGTACAGCCAAAAAGAGTCGCGCGACGCTGCTATTGAACGCTTGCGCACTTGGTTGCAAGATCGCATTGAGTATATCAATAAACCGTCAAACAACTACGGTTTGTATTAAGCCGAATAAACTTAAAAAAGTAAGGCCGCTCGTTTTTGAGTGGCCTTACTTTTTTTATTTTGCTGATATTATTGCGCGATATAATCGGTGGAGTGGGAGCCCCATCACGTTGTAGAAGCAGCCTTTTATGCCGGTGATGCCTATGCAGCCAATCCATTCTTGTATGCCGTAGGCACCTGCTTTGTCGTAGGGCTTATATACGTTGATATATGCCTCAATCTCCGCATCTGAGAGTGTGGCAAATGTCACAAATGTTTCTTCGGTGAACGATGTCGTTTCGGTCGCCGTTTTCACTGTCACGCCCGTAGTCACCGAGTGCTCTTTGCCCGATAGGCTGCGCAGCATATCTTTGGCTTGCTCGGCGCTATGCGGCTTGCCGAGTATCTTGCCGTCGCACAGCACAACCGTGTCGGCTGTGATGAGGAGTGTGTTGTCAGTGATAAGATTTTTATAAGCTTCGGCTTTTTTGCGCGACAGGTATTCTGCCACTTGATGTGCCGGCAGCGTGTCGGGATAGCTCTCGTCAACATCGCGGCTCGGTGCTATACTAAATGCCGGAAGAATATTCTGTAGCAACTCGCGACGTCGTGGCGAGTTCGATGCGAGTATCACATCTTTTGTTGTTATTGCCGGCGCTTTGATTGTTGTGTTTACCATCCGAATGCTGTGCTTTCGTTCATCCATAAGTGTTTGGCGCGGAGCACTTGCTCAAGCAATTCGCGTGCTACACCGTATCCGCCGTTGGCGCAAGTGATGTATCCCGCTATTTGCTTCACCTCGTGTGCAGCATCGGCAGGAGCCACGGCAAGGCCGACATTGCGCATGGCAACGATGTCGGGAATATCGTCACCACAATAAGCCACTTCGTCATACTTCAATCCTTCTTTCTCAAGCCATAGATTGAGTATTGGCAGCTTTTCGGCAGCTTTCATATATATGTCAGTGATGCCGAGAGCATTGTAGCGCACTTTGATTGAGGGCGTGTCGGCGCCGGTTATGATTGCGATTTTGATGCCGCATTTCACTGCAAGCTGCAAGGCATACCCGTCTTTGATGTTTACCATGCGCATGGGCACACCGGCTTCGTTCATAGGTATTGTTGAGGGCGAAAGCACACCGTCAACGTCGAACACTACGCCGCGAATTCGGCCGAGGTTAAAACTTGTTTTGCTCATGATGTTTGGCTATTATCATGTTTGTAATAAGTTCGTATAAATCACGTTTGTCGCCGTCAAGCTTTGCTAATTGGGCGTTTATTATATTCATATCGCCTCGGCGAGCCGGGCCTGTTTGTGCCGCTGCCGGGGTGAGCTGTATGGCTTTGTTGAGCGTCTCTTGCAGCAGAGGCTTGAATATGTCGAAAGAGTAGTTTGCTTCGCTTAGTGTGTCGGCGGCTATGCTCCAAAGATGGTTGGCAAAGTTGCAGGCAAACACGGCTGCGAGGTGTAGCGTTGCGCGTTGTGCGCTGTCGGCGCGATATACTTTTGTCGACAGACGTTGAGCAAATGCCTCAAGATATTCTGCTGTAGCCTCGTCGCTGCCTTCAAGAAAGAAGGGTATCTCGCTGAAGTCTACACTCTTTTCTTTTGAGAATGTTTGCAGCGGGTAGAACACTCCGAGGCGGCTGTTAGCACTGTCGGCAAGTGCTTGCAGATTTACGCTCCCCGAGGTGTGCGCCACAATGCCGCTAACTGCGGGCATTGCGTGTGCCACGGCAGCCACTGCATTGTCGGGCACGGCAATAATATATAGGTCGGCATCGGTCACCGCATTGCTCAGCGAGCTTATGGCTTGTGCGTGAGCTGAGTCGGCGAGCTCTTGTGCGTGCGCTATGTTGCGCGACCATATCTGCACTATTGTGCATTTACAACACAAGGCGCGGCATAGATGTGTTGCCACATTGCCCGCGCCGAGTATAACGATGCGTGGATTGTTCAAGCTTGTTGTGACTCTTGGTCGCTCCATTGTTCAATGTGCACTTTTTCCCATTTGAGTTTGCTCT
>CAZYNO010000044.1:0-12759 GCA_964648845.1 uncultured Bacteroides sp. | reverse complement strand
AGAGCCGCCCCACTGTCGCGCCTTGAGCATAATCATGCGCAGCGGCTTGCCGGCAAGACGGTCGGCCTCGAGCACGGCAGCCACGCGGCGCTGCGGAGCATTGAGCACAAACGGCACGTCGCGGCCCAGGGTTTTGTGCTTGATTTTCACGCAAGTCACGCACCAAAATTCAAAGTCGTGACGACAGCGCAACTTGGTCCACGACACCTCGTCGGTGGCAACATCGAGCTGCGGGTCTTCAGCCATGGTGACAGGCACGTGTGCCGTGGCATATTCGGCAAACGGCGTGGGTATGTCTACGCGCTGACCTATGCAGCCGATGCCGCGCACCGGGTCGTAGGGTCGGGCATCAGGCAGCAGTCGGTTGCGGCGAGCGTTTTCTTTGAGAAGTTCGTCTTTAGTCATAGTCAGTCTGTAATGATTTTGGGATAAGTGATGGTGAAGTCGCGGCTCACGCTGCCGTCAACCACAAGTTGCAAGTCGAGTGAGCGGTGGCCGTGCAATCTACATGTTATCGGCGACTTTATTGCGCCCTCCACGCTCATGCGGCTGACGGTTTGCGGGGTGGGCGATATGCCCGTCAGCCACATACGCGCCACGGTGAGTGTGCCTTTAAAACTTGAGGCCTTGAGCATCCAGCGCACTGCCGCGGGCAGCGCTTTTTTGCGCGTATTGACTGTGTGTATTGCCGCCCAGTGCACGTCGGTTGTTGCCGACGTCTCGCGTGTTGACAAATCAACCAATCCGCCTTCGGCCACGGCATATGCTTTGCCGGCGACGGCGAGCCACGGCCCGCGGGGCACGAGGGTGCTCGCATAGTTGCATCCCGCATAATCCGGGCAATAGTGTGTGGCTTCGCAGTCGTCGGTATTGCCCGCAACAATCTCGTTGTCGGTGGCTATCCACGCCAAACGGTCACCCGTCACATTTTGCGCAACAGTCTTCACCGTATTATTGGCAATCTGCAATATTTCGCCGCTGCATAGCGCATACACCACGTTGCCGCCGTCGCTGACGCAATATTTGTTGTCAATGCGCCGGCAGTCGAGCAAATTCACCGCACACTCACTGCGGGCAGAGTTGGCGGTGAGCAGCTTTATGCCGTCGTTGCAAAAGGCGTAGAAACGCGCGCGGCGATATTCCCATGCCGATGAACCGCTGCGGGCGGCAATCACGGCGGTGACCTTGTCGGCAACGTTGGCAACAGCCGTCACGTCGGGCACTGCGCCATCGTTGCAAATAGCGGCATAGCCTGGCATGTCGTGAGCCGCACTCACAGCGTTGGGTGTTGCAAGAGCGTCAGAGGTTTGCATAGATATCGGCAATAGATTTGGCGCTACATAATAGCCGTGCATGCCCGTGGCGTCGGCAGCGAGCGGCACGGTGAGAGTGCGCATACCGTCTTCGCCGCTAACCCTTACGGCGATTGTCATTGACACGGCTTCGGCTGACGGGTAGGTGATTAGCGGCGATAATTTGGTCGGTGCGATGTTGCTCGAAAACGAGTGTACGGTGCGCTCGCCGTTGGCAAAGTCGACGGCAATAAATCCGGTGCACGCTGTCTGCTCAAAGGTCGAAGCGTATATGCCGGCACTGTAGCCGCCGAACCGTTGCGGCGTAATTCCCGCCCACAACACAGTGTCGGCGCTGTGAGCCACGGCGTCGGCGGTGAATGTGTGCGGCAGCGCCAAGCGAGCCAATGAAGGCGACACATGTTCGGGCGCGGCTTTGCTCAGCGCTGCGGCGAGGTTGTCGGCCTCGTCGGCAACATCTATCGGTGCGGCATAAGTTATCACCGTATCGCAGTCACCGTCGAAAGGATTGCTGATATAAGCCACGGTCTCGGCAATGCTGTCAAAGCGCTCAATGGCGCGTTTGAGCAGCTCGGCAGAGGCAAGATTGCGCGTAGTGCTTATGCCTCGTTCGGCGCCCGGCAAAGTCACGCTCACGGCTTTGCTGCTATTGATAGCGCGGCCGAGAGCCACCTCGGCATCGCCCGAAAAGTCTATGGGGTGAAATTGCGGCGTGGCTTGCACTTCGATGGTCTGCACTATTTTGCGCCACGCCGCGGGTATGGCATCGCCGACTGTCACGCGCAGACGATAGGCGAGAGCGCTGACTGTTTTGGCATTGACGGTAACACCGTCGTCGTCAGAGACAAATTGCCACGGCTCGGCAAGTGTGGCGCCTTCGGGCAGCATCACCACCACCGGAGCGGTGACGTGCAGCACATTGCGGTCGGTATCGAGCAGACGGCAGCGTGCCACTACGGGCTGCACAAAAGCACCGCCGAGACGCGCGGTCTCCGCAATCTCGCGATAGGCGGCGGTGACTGCCGTGGTGATGTTTGCCACTTTGCACGCGGCAACGGTGCTCTCGTAGTTGCTCAATAGCTTTGCCGTGACGGCAATAGCGCCAAAGTCGGGCTTGAGACCCGCGTCGGTGAATGTGCCGTCGCTTTCGCGGCGGATGATATATGGCCCGTCGTCGGTCATAATGGTGACGTATTGCTGCGAGGCGTATGCACAGCGCGCTTCACTTGGTAGCGTGGCTATTTGCTGCACGCCGTCGTCGCTTATTACGCCAACGGTGTTGCCTGACGTCACAAACAACTGCTCGCCAACTCTCACGAGCGGACTCCAACTTTCGGGCGCAATGATTTTTGGCGCACCAACCACGGCAAGCACGTCGCCCGCCGACGTTGACGCGGGGCGCAAATTCAGACAATCGGTCACGCGCAACGCATCTGTGCGCAAGCATTTTGATGATTTTAGCATGTTCATTTTACAGACAAAGGTTTAATTTTTTTTTCGGCAAAGATAATGCTGCATTATGCTGTTTTTCACGGCAAAAAACACATCTCCGCAAACGTGCAGTTTGAAGATTAATCACGCATCATTGCCCGAAATCTAAATAAATTCTGTAACTTTGTTGAGATAGTTAATGTAAAAGTATATGCTCGACGAAGTTTCTCGCAGTAAAATTATTGCGCTCATCAAGCGCGAGGTCGTTCCCGCTATGGGATGCACCGAACCCGTAGCCGTGGCTCTCGCCGTGGCTCGTGCCACCGAGTTGTGCGGCTGCAACCGCCAAAATATCGACGCTATAGAGTGCCGACTCAGTGCAAATATCATCAAAAATGCTATGGGTGTAGGCATCCCCGGCACCGGAATGATTGGCTTGCCTATTGCCGTGGCTCTCGGCGCACTCGTTGGCAAGTCGGGATACTGCCTGGAGGTGCTGCGCGATGTTGACGACAACGCTGTGGCTCTCGGCAAAGAACTCATCGCCCGCAATATCATCTCTATTGTCCTTGAGGAAAATGCCCCCGACGTGCTCTATATTGATGTGCGCGTGAAGGGCGAGCAACACTCGGCGCGTGCCGTGATTGAAGGCGGACACTCAAACTTTGTGAAGCTTGAGAAGGACGGCTCACAGATTGGCTTGTCGGCAACAGATGCCGCAGGCTGCGACAATGCTTGCGACGACGAGTCTGTTGACCTTAAACTCAAAACTGTGTGGCAATTTGCCATGGAAACTCCGCTCGACGAACTATCTTTCATTCTCGAAACCCGTCGCCTGAACAAAGCCGCCGCCGAGTGGGCTTTGATGGATACTTACGGCCACCACGTGGGGCGCACTCTCCACTCTGAGCGTCAGCGCCGTGTGATGGGCGACAGCACTTTCTCGCGCATCCTGTCGTACACCTCGGCTGCTTGCGATGCTCGCATGGGCGGCGCTCCCGTAGCCGTGATGAGCAACTCGGGCTCGGGCAACCAGGGCATTGCCGCAACTATGCCGGTTGTGATTTATGCCGAAGAAAACTATGCCAACGAAGAGCAAACCGTGCGCGCTCTGATACTCAGCCACCTCACCGCTATCTACATCAAACAAAGCCTCGGCCGCCTCTCGGCGCTCTGTGGCTGCGTTGTCGCAGCCACCGGCTCAAGTGCCGGTATTTGCTACCTTATGGGCGGCGACTACGACCGCGTTGCTGCTTCGGTGAAAAATATGATTGCAAACCTCACAGGCATGATTTGCGACGGCGCAAAACCAAGTTGTGCGCTTAAACTCACCAGCGGCGTCTCTACCGCCGTGATATCTGCTATGGTGGCTATGGAAGGCGAAAATGCAGGCTCGCTCGAAGGTATTATTGACGATGACGTTGACCGCTCAATCCGCAACCTCACTACAATCGGCCGCGAGGGCATGACTCAAACCGACAGCCTGATACTCCGCATAATGACCTCAAAATAACCCGCTTATAAGTGCGGAAGAAGTGACTGCAGATGAGGCAGCTTGGCGCGCTTCACGGCGCTGTGTGTGAAGATGGCGCGAAATCGCTCGATGCTCATTTGCTGCCAATCGCTGCGCGTGAGTGCCAGCACTTCCGGCCGCGGCTTGAAGGCTTCAATAGCTGTGGGGCGGGCAAAACGGTTGTGCGGACAAGCCTCGCGGCATGCGTCGCAGCCGTAGATATTTCCCGACAGGGAGAGGCCACTCGGCAATTCATCTCTATTTTCTATGGTAAGATACGACAGACAGCGACTTGTGTCGCAACTGCCGTCGCCCTTTAACGCTTTTGTCGGACAAGCCTCAATGCATGCCCGGCAAGTGCCGCAGCCCGCGCCGTGAAGCGGCTCGTCGGGTTCAACGCACAGTGTAGTTATGATTGTTGCAATGAAGTATGCACTGCCATGTCCGGGCACTATAAGCTGATTGTTTCTGCCGATAAATCCGAGTCCGGCACGTGCAGCCCAATATCGCTCGCGCAGAGGCGCCGTGTCGATGCATACGCGGCAAGCCGCACCATAAGTTTCGGCGATTTGTGCGGCAACAGTGTTGAGGCGTTGACGCAACTCCTCGTGATAGTCTGTGCCCAAAGCATAGTCTGCAATGCGTGGATTGTCGGCACAGCGCACAGCGTCGGGATAATAATTGAACAAGCACACCATCAACGTTTGTGCGCCTTCGAGCAGCAGTGCCGGATTGTTGCGCACATCGTCATATCGTTCCATATACCCCATAGAGCCGTGTCGCCCTTGCGCAATCCACGAGCGATAGATTGCTATGGCATCGTCGTCTACGCTGTCAACATGCGCAAAGCGGCAAAAATCCGCTCCCGCAGCAAGTGCCAGGTCTCGCAATCGCTCCTTCATAGGCATATACTTTTATAACGTGCGAAATTCGTAGCCTTTGCGCTTGAGCCAGTTGAGTGCACGCGGCAGAGCCACAAGCATATTGGGCGCTGCCTTGAGCGAGTCGTGAAACACCACTATCGAGCCGTTGCGCGTGAAGCGACACACATTGCGAAACACTTGGTCGGCATTCAATTTCTTAGAGTAGTCGCGTGTCACCACGTCGTACATCACTACGTTGTATCGCTCATTGACAGCACGTATCTGGTTGCGCTTCATCAGCCCGTGAGGCGGACGAAACAGGTTGCTGCCAATCAGTGCGTCGGCCTCGGCGATGTCGCGCAGGTATGTGCGCCACGTGCAATGCAAACCTTGTATGTGGTGCATAGTATGATTGCCCACCGAGTGGCCGCGACGGCGCACTTCGGTGAGCAATTCAGGATTTTTTTTCACATTGTCGCCAACCATGAAGAATGTGGCCTTGACGTCGTATCGGTCAAGGATATCGAGCACCTGAGGCGTAACCTCGGGCACCGGGCCGTCGTCGAAGGTGATGTAAACAACCTTCACGTCGTGGCTTTTTACTCGCCATATCGCCTCGGGAAACAGCAGGCGATAGGCCAATGGCGGTTGCTCGATAAACATGGGTTGACGTGGTTTGCGGGTTATTTATCGTCCGCTCACAACTTTGCGCCAGTCGTTGAGACTGATGCCAAGTTTTTTAGCAACCTTTTCGGTCACTGCTTGCGGATTGATAGCATAGTCGCTGTGCAAAAGCTTGAGGGCTTGTGCTACGGCAACCGAGCGGTCGTAGTATCCGGCATCTTCGGCGAGCTTGTTGAGGTGCTCGTCAGAGAGATTGCGCAGATATATCCAGTCGTAAGCCTCGTAGCTGTCAGTTATCGACATGGTGTTGTCGAGCATGTTGATAACTTCGGCATCAACGTTTTTATCTTTGGCTGCTGCTTGACGCAGGCTGAAGTAGTTGTCGAAGGCTATTGCAATAGTCAGATAGTTGAGTGCCGTGCGCTCAGACGAGCCGAGGCGAGAACGTTCGCCCGGGGTGAGCGTTGTGGCATAGCGCACAAGTTGTCCGTAGCGCTCTATGCAAGCGTCGTTAAACTTCTTGGCTTCTGCAAGGTCGCGAGCGTCGCCGGTGAGAGCCCACAAGCGGCCGTAGCTCTCGGCCATTTGCAGGTCGAGCATCGACTCGTAGGGAGCAACTTTGCCGGGCATACGTTTCTCGATGAGTTGCAACAAGTTGCGAGCCATGTCGGCACGAGTGGCGGGCACGGGTTGGTTGTGCTTGCGTGCATACGCTTTTGCCCAAGCCGATGCCGGAGCTTTTGAGTCGTTGAGGAAGCTTTCAACCACTTCGAGCACGGCAAGACGTGTTGACGACACCATGCGGCGCACTGTCTCGTCGAGATACAAGTCTTTGCCTGAGTCAAGATTGCCCCATTTGAAGCGCGACATGATGTTTTGATATGCTTTGTCGGCCACGGGCGACACATATTTGTCGTAGAACGGTGTCACCTGTTGTGCCATACCGGTGATGTACATATACTTCTCAAAGCCCAGATAGTAGCTCGAAGGCACGGTGGTGGCGAAATAAACAGGCCGTTTCCAACCATCGGTTGCCGATTTGGCTACGATGTCGAAGGCGAGCATTGATGTCAAACCTGCCGAGCGGGGCAGAGCGCCTGCCATGAGGTCCATATATGCACCGTTGTGCAAGCTGTCGGCTGTCTCGGGATAGCGGCCGAATGCTTTAAATACGGCGGCGCTGTCCTGCGGTGCATATACGTTGATGTCTGAATACATATATTTGCCTTCTTCGTCGGTCATGCCATATTTTTGACGCAAGCGTTTTGCCGACTCCGATTTGCCGCTGTAGAAGTCGGTGAGCGACTTCTCGGCAGCGATGGGAAGCGCTGAGATTGAGTCTTCTTGGTCGGTGTAGTGCTGCATCCAGAATTGGTCGTAGGCATAGTCCTGCGGACGTGCATACATGGGCACGCCGTCGGCGTCGTACGATGCTTTGCGCACCTGGTTAGCATACCATTCGGTTGCCAGATACGACAGGTTCACTACTTTCACGTCGGTGCGGCAGCCCTCAACCTCTTGTGCATACCACAAGGGGAAGGTGTCGTTGTCGCCGTTGGTGAAGATGATGGCGTTATCGTCGAGCGAGTTGAGGTAGTTCATACCAAAGTCGCGGCAAGTGTAGCGGCCTGAGCGATCGTGGTCGTCCCAAGTTTGCGACACCATTTGCAAGGGCACTGCGATGCCGATAACGATAGCCACGGCTGCAGTGGCGAGTTGTGCTTTCTCCGGAGCTTCGTCTTTGCTCTTGCGCACTTTTTGTATCAGTGAGTTGAGCAGCGATGCCAAGGCCGGAACGCCCAAGCCTATCCATATTGCAAATGCATAGAATGAGCCGGCAAATGCATAGTCGCGTTCACGCGGCTGGCAAGGTGTCTGGTTCAGGTAGAGCACAATGGCGATACCGGTCATGAAGAACAAGAAGAATACTACCCAGAATTGCTCAATGCCGCGCGTCGGGTTGGTGTGGCGCGTCGACAGTGCTTGCCACAGCAAGCCTAACAAGCCAAGTAGCAACGGCAGCATGTAGAACACGTTGTGGCCCTTGTTGCCTTTGCCAAATTCGTCGGGCAGTTGCGATTGGTCGCCGAGGCGCATGTTGTCGATTGCGGGGATGCCCGAAATCCAGTTGCCGAGGTGAGGCTCGCCGTTGCCTTGTATGTCGTTTTGACGGCCGGCAAAGTTCCACATGAAGTAGCGCCAATACATGTGATTGAGCTGGTAGTTGAGGAAGTAGCGAAGGTTCACCATAAAGCCCATCTTCCAGCCTTGTGTGCTGTAGTCTTCTTCGCCGTAGTCGCCGGTATAAGTGCCTTGATTGATGTCAATCATGTTGTTGAGATACGGGCGAAGCTCGCTGTCGGTCACATAGCCGCGTTGTGCCCATTGCTGGCGCACGCTCACGGGTATTGACTCAAAGTCGGGGTTCGTATATTCAGCCCAGCTCTTGTAGCTGCGGATGAGCTTCGGGTCGGGGCTGTACATGCGGGGGAAGAACATTGTGATGTCCGACGAATATTGATATTTCGGCGAGTGCGACTCTTTCACATATTCATCGGGTTGGTCGGCATCGGTCTTCACAATTTTTGTGTAGTTGTCGCTGCCTATGTCTATGGGTGCGCCGTTGTCGTACATTATACCCTTCACCGGCTGGGTTTGGGGATAACCGTTGGCGTCAACTTCAACACCGTAAACGGGGTTGTTGTCTTCGTCGTAGCCAAGTGTAGCCATTTTCAGCTCTTCGGCAACTGTTTGACCGTAGATGATGGGGTTGTCGCCATATTGCTCGCGGTTGAGGTATGATGACAAGGCAAACACGTTGTCGGGCGCATTTTGGTTCATCGGGGTGTCGGATGTTGCACGGATGAGCAGCAATGCGTACGACGAATATCCGATAAAGATTACGAATATGCTTTGCACAAGCACGTTAAACACGCGCACGGGCACTTGTTTGCAATATCCCCACAGATAAACTATCAAGCCAATGATGAGTATGCAGGGGATGATAGCACCGTGGCCAATGAAAGGCAGACCTGAAATGACGATGCTCAAAAATACGCCAATCTTGATTTTGACGGCGCTGCTTTGGTCATAGAGCTGTTTGATTGTCCACACAAACACTGCAACTGTGAGCACGGCATACACAAATACGCCGACGTTGTAGCCGAAGCCGAGACCGTTTACAAACAGCAACTCAAAGCGTTGTGCAACAGCGATGAAGCCCGGCACCAAACCGTATAATATCAAGCCAACCACAGCTGCCGACACGGCAAGCGCTATCAGCGACCCTTTGGCTGACGGATTTTTAAATTTCTTGTAATAGAATATCAAGCCGATTGCGGGAATGCACAGCAAGTTGAGCAAGTGCACAGCTATCGACACGCCAATCACGTAGGCTATAAGCACCAAATAGCGGTCGCTGTGAGGCAACTCTGCGCGGTTTTCCCACTTCAATATAAGCCAGAATACCAGCGCGGTGCAGAATGATGAAAATGCATAAACCTCGCCCTCAACGGCTGAAAACCAGAATGTGTCGCTCCATGTGTAAGCCAAAGCTCCGCACAGACCGCCACCCATAATCAGTGCCGTCTTGAGCCACGATATCTCGGTAGCATCATCTTTTACGGTCAGACGTTTGATGAGGTGTGTGATTGTCCAGAACAACAACAATATTGTGCCGGCCGACAAGAGTGCCGACATTGAGTTGACTGCTATCGCTGCCGTTTGTGCGCCTCCGCCAAACAGTGTCACGAAAAAGCGTGCCGTCAACATAAATATCGGGTTGCCCGGCGGGTGTCCTACTTCAAGCTTAAAGCCTTGAGATATAAATTCCGGGCAGTCCCAGAAACTTGCTGTCGGCTCAATGGTGAGCAGATATGTGATGGCGGCTATCACAAAGCACAGCCATCCCAGCGAGTTGTTAATGATGTTATAACGTTTCATTCAGTAAAAAGAGTGAATTTTTAATTGCATATTTATCAACTTGCAAAGTTAACGGTTTATTCCGAAATTTCACCGTTATTTTTTATTAATTTCTGCACTATATATGCTATGTTATTTTTTAAATCCATCACCATAAGAAATGGTGTTTTTTGCGTTGACGACCCATCCTCTTTTCTTTCCTTCCGGTCTGGATATATATTTTTTGTTTGACAATGAGGTGATTTGTTTTTGTACAGCAGATCTGTTTATCCCCAAAGACATTGCAATGTTGTCTAACGTAGCATTGGGATTTGATTGAAGTAGCGACAAAATTTTTCCCGGTGTTTCAGTAGAAAATTTAACTATCTCACCTTCGTACCACCATGATGAATTTCTATCTGTTGAAACAAAGGCCATATAATCTGATACGTCGCTCAATAGTATCTTTTTCATGTGCTCGATAAAAGGTCTGATTGCTTCATAATTGGCATGTGCTCCATCAGCAGGTATGACGCCGACATTTGCATCAGCTTGTGCCAACGCTGTCAAATATGATGCTTTATTCTTAGTCTTGACAACGATCATTGGCCATCCATGTTTTTTCAAGATATAATTGACCATTAATCTGGCAATACGTCCATTGCCATCTTCAAATGGGTGTATGCGAATGTATCTGTAATGAAAAATTGCTGCCAATTCAATCGGACTAAATTCGTTTGATGCTGCAGCATTATTATACCACTGAACCAAATCAGACATCAACGCTGGAGTTTCCTCCGGAGTCGCATAGTAAAACATAGTTCCTGCCGGAGTCATCACTGAATTGGGTCTGGTCTTATAAATCCCGGCATGAATCGTATAGCTTGAAATTATCCCTGATGGTGATTTTACCGGGACTTCGTAGTCTTCACGT
This sequence comes from uncultured Bacteroides sp., assembly GCA_964648845.1. Lineage (GTDB taxonomy): Bacteria > Bacteroidota > Bacteroidia > Bacteroidales > Muribaculaceae > CAG-873. Next base: position 2,181 of record CAZYNO010000044.1, on the reverse strand, counting down.
AACATTATCTTATGCAGTTGTCTTATAAAGGCTTCTGTCATTGGGGTTTCTCTTAATGCCTCTTCAATCATGAGATTTAAACATAGATTGTGAGCTTTCATTTCCTCAAAGTCTTTCATTGGAGCATTGCCAATTACTTCTCCAAAAAGAAGAAGCACTTCTGTTTGACCATATGTGAGGGTATTGCCTTCAATATGGTTGCTATTATAGTTGAAGTCAAGCATAAACTTGTTTTGCAACCTCAGAGTGTCTAATTCAGATAGTGGTTGCAATGACTTCCATTGGCCTATTTTTTTTTGAAGTTCCATGAATGTGTATATTTACAGGCAAATTTATAAAATTTACCACCAACAACAAAATTTACCACCTATAAAGTAGTAAAATCCCGAATAAATACACCAAATTTACCACCGACACATAAATATACCACCTTTCGAGAGGTAAAATTAGTTTCGTCTCCGAGTTTTGCGCGGGGTGGGGACACGGTTATTTCATAAAAGTTGGGCGGGGATGTCGAAATATCGCGGTTTTTCGCTAACTTTGCAGTTGCAAATAAACTTTGACTTAATGGAACACGACTTTACAATGGTGGCTAAGACCCTGAAGGGGCTCGAAGCCGTGCTCGCCGACGAATTGCGTGCCCTCGGTGCCCGCAACGTGCAACCCGGACGACGTATGGTGTCGTTTGAAGGTGACCTCGAGATGCTTTACAAGGCAAACTTGTGCTGTCGCACTGCCTTGCGTATACTTAAACCTTTTTATAGCTTTGCCGCCGACAATCCTGATGTGCTTTACGAGCGCGTCAAGGAATTTGATTGGGACTCATTGTTATCTATCGACAAAACTTTTGCCATAGACACTGTCGTGAACAGCGACACTTTCACTCACTCTCGTTTCGTGACTTACCGTGTTAAAGATGCTATCGTCGACTGGTTTCGCGACCGTTATGACGACAAGCGTCCCGGTGTGCGTCTCACCGATGCCGATGTGCTCATCAACGTGCATATCAACGGCGGTGAAGTGATTTTGAGCCTTGACTCGTCGGGCGAGTCGTTGCACAAACGCGGCTATCGCGTGGCACAAACCGAAGCTCCCATCAACGAGGTTCTTGCTGCCGGTATCATTCTTATGAGCGGATATCGTGGCCAAGCTCCGTTTGTCGACCCCATGTGCGGTTCGGGCACTTTCGCCATCGAGGCTGCCCTCATTGCCGCAAACATCAATCCCGGAGTGTTCCGTCGCGGCTTTGCTTTCGAACATTGGAACGACTTTGACGCCGACCTGTTCGACCGTCTTTATAACGACGACTCGCAAGAGCGCGAAGTCAAATTCCCCATCATTGGCTGCGACATTTCGCCCGTGGCTGCCGAGATTGCCCGTCGCAATGTGAAGGGCGCAGGCATGGCAAAATATGTTGACATACAAGTGAAACCCCTCTCGGCTTGGGAAGAAGCTCCCGTGCCCGCCGGATATGTTGTCACCAACCCGCCTTACGGCGAGCGTATTTCGGCTCCCGACATGGACGCTCTATACGAGCTCATTGGCACCAAACTCAAACGCGTGTTCCCCGGCTGGCAAGCCTGGATTATCGGCTACCGCGAAGAGTACTTCCAGAAAATCGGTCTCGCTCCCGGCGAAAAGGTGAGCTTGCTAAACGGCTCGCTCGATTGCGAATTGCGTCAGTACGTGCTTTTTGAAGGCAACAAACGCGACTTCCGCGCTGCCGGTGGCAAACTCAAAACCGAGAAACGTACCGCCAAAAAGTCGGCAATATCACGCAAACCATCCGACCGCAAATTCTCTGACCGCAAGCCTGCCGGCAAGTTCGACGACCGCAAAGACCGCAAGTTTGCAGATCGCAAGCCGCGCTTCGACAAAGCCGAAGACCGTCAGTCCACTGTTGAGTCGGAAAATCCGTTGGCAAAACGCCGCAATCCCGATGCGCTCAAGAGCCTCATCGGCCGCACACCGCAGTTGCCGCCCTCGCAAGGCACCATCATGCGCTCGCGTGGCTGGAAGAAGAAATCGTAAATAGCACCCGCCATATACAAACAAAGCGACCTCGCCAATCGGCGGGGTCGCTTTGTTTGTGCCACGAGGCTCGAGCGCGCCTCCGTGAAATAAAAAAAGGTAACCGAGTGGGTTACCTTTTGTAGTCTTACCAGGATTCGAACCTAGACA
>CAZYNO010000043.1:0-12770 GCA_964648845.1 uncultured Bacteroides sp. | reverse complement strand
ACGCGGGATGTTCGCGGCGGTTGTCGCTGTAGAAATACAGGTCGGGCGAGCCGTCGAGGCTGCCGAGGCCCTCCAACACATTTTTCACGGCGTGGCTGTGCACAATGTCCATAATCACAGCTATGCCAAGCGAGTGAGCGCGGTCGATGAGGCTCTTGAGCTCTTCGGGGGTGCCGAAGCGCGACGAGGCGGCGAAAAAGCTTGACACGTGGTAGCCGAACGAGCCGTAATAGGGGTGCTCTTGTATTGCCATAATCTGTATGGCATTGTAGCCGTCGGCAGCGATGCGCGGCAGTATGTTGTCGCGAAATTCGGTGTATGTGCCCACGCCTTCGCGGTCTTGCGCCATGCCGATGTGGCACTCGTAGATGAGCAGAGGCTTCACCTCGGGCACAAAGTTGTCAACTTGCCAGGCGTAAGCCTCGTCGGGGCACCACACTTGTGCCGAAAATATCTTTGTATTGACGTCTTGCACCACGCGTGTGGCGTAGGCGGGAATTCGTTCGCCACCGCCGCCGGGCCAGGTTACAGCCATCTTGTAGAGGTCGCCGTGGTGCATGGCATCGGCGGGGAGAACGGCCTCCCACACACCGTTGTCGAGGCGCGAGAGGGCATATTCGGGGAGCTTCTGCCAGCCGGAGAAGTCGCCGATAAGAGTTATAGAGTCGGCATTGGGTGCCCATTCGCGGAAGGCCCAAGAACCGTCTTTGCAGCGATGTAAGCCAAAATAGTTGTGAGCATTGGCAAAGCCTGAGAGATTGCGACAGCCTCGCACCAGCTCTTTTTCGCGGCGCAAAGCCTCGTTGTGACGGCCCTCGATGGCATCGTTGAAGGGTTCGAGCCAGGGGTCGTTTTTCACGATATTGAGCAGTTTTTTGCGTGGTTTGGCTTTTGCCGAATTCTTTTTCTTGACAGTAGTCATGATGCAATGTTTTAAGTGCTACAATTGCTGCAAATTTAAGCAATTTTATTGAATTAAATCGAAGTTCGCCACCATTTTGTCAAAAATTGTGGCGTACGGTGGTAGAATGGCAAAAGGCGTGAGGCGCGGCAAAACGGGGTGCTTTGGGCGTGATTTTTAAATTTTATTGGATAATGTGTGGGTATATTTTGTAAATTTTATTACCTTTGTTGCAGAATAATAAAACCTTAGAAAAATCATATTTACCATTGCCATGGACAATCGTCTTATAGAGTGCGTGCCCAACTTCAGCGAGGGCCGCAACATGCAAATAATTAAAGAAATAACTGATGCCATCGAAAGTGTAAAAAGCATCCGTCTGCTCGATGTCGACGCCGGCGAAGCTACAAACCGCACTGTCGTGACTTTTGTGGGAAACCCCGAGGATGTATGCGAAGCCGCATTTCGCGGTGTGAAGCGTGCAGCCGAACTTATCGACATGAGCGTGCACCACGGTGCTCACCCCCGCATGGGCGCCACCGACGTGCTGCCGCTAATCCCCGTAGCCAACATATCGCTTGAAGAGTGCGCAGCATTGTCGCGCAAACTCGCCGAGCGCATTGCCGACGAGCTGAGCGTGCCCACATATTGCTATGAGGCCGCAGCTTTCACTCCCGAGCGCAAAAATCTGGCAGTATGCCGCGAAGGCGAATATGAGGCTCTGCCCGAGAAGATGAACCATCCCGGCAAAGCCCCCGACTTTGGCGACCGTCCCTACGACGAGGGCGTTGCCCGCACCGGCGCAACGGTTGTCGGCGCCCGCGACTTTCTGATTGCCGTAAACTTCAACCTCAACACCACCTCAACACGTCGCGCCAACGCCATAGCCTTCGACGTGCGCGAGAAAGGCCGTCCGCGTCGCGAAGGCGGCAAGCCCAACGGCAAGCCCATGAAGGATACCAACGGCAACGTGATTATGCAGCCCGGCACACTCAAAGGCACGAAGGCTATCGGCTGGTTTATCGACGAATATGGCATAGCACAAGTGTCGATGAACATCACCGACATCAACAAAACGCCACTGCACGTGGCTTTCGACGAGGTTACACGCGCAGCCGCAGCCCGCGGCATACGTGTCACCGGCACGGAAATTGTGGGACTCGTGCCCAAACGTGCTATCATCGACGCCGGCAAATACTTCCTGCGCAAACAACAGCGCTCGTGCGGCATCAGCGAAGCCGAAATAATAAAAATAGCTATCAAATCAATGGGTCTCAGCGAGCTTGCCGAGTTCAAACCCGAAGAAAAAATCATAGAATATCTTGTTGCTCCGAAGAGCGGCAACCGTCTTGTGGATATGACCTGCGAGGCTTTTGCCGACGAGACAGCCTCAGAGTCGCCGGCTCCCGGTGGCGGCTCAATCTCAGCTTACATGGGCGCACTCGCTGCAGCTCTCGGCACAATGGTTGCCAACTTGTCGTCGCACAAAGCCGGCTGGGACGAGCGTTGGGAAGAATTTTCAGACTGCGCCGAAAAAGGTCAGGCTCTGATGACTCGTCTCATAGACCTCGTTGACGAAGATACCGCCGCCTTCAACCGCATTATGGCTGCTATACAGATGCCCAAAGGCTCAGACGAAGAAAAAGCCGCACGCGCAGCAGCTATGGAGGCCGCAACACTCTACGCCACACAAGTGCCACTGAAGACTATGCAAGCCGCCACCGAGACTTTCGACGTGGTTGAAGCTATGGCTCGCGAAGGCAATCCGGCTTCGGTCAGCGACGCCGGAGTGGGCGCTCTTGCCGCACGCAGCGCCGTGCTCGGTGCCGAACTTAATGTGCGCATCAACGCCGCCGGACTCAAAGACCGCGCCGCAGCCGACGACCTCGTGAACCAAGCTGCCATACTCGCCTCGGCTGCACGTCACCGCGAGGCAGAAATTCTTGCTATCGTAAACTCTAAAATTAAATAATGCCATGACATTAGAAGAATTTCAAGCCGACTTGCGCGGCGGCATTCCCGCCACACTCCCGGCAAAGCCCGCGTACGACACCACAGTAAACCATGCGCCAAAGCGCAAACACATACTCACCCACGAGCAAGAAAAACTTGCGCTGCGCAACGCTCTGCGCTATTTCCCCGCCGAATTGCATGCACAGTTAGCACCCGAATTTGTTGACGAGCTGCACCGCTACGGACGCATATACATGTATCGCTATCGTCCCACCTATCCGATGTATGCCCGCCCCATCGACCAATATCCCGCACGCTCGCGTCAGGCTGCCGCCATCATGATGATGATACAAAACAACCTCGACCCGCGCGTGGCACAACACCCGCACGAGCTCATCACCTACGGCGGCAACGGCGCAGTGTTCCAAAACTGGGCACAATATCGCTTGGTGATGAAATACCTCTCTGAAATGACCGACGAGCAAACGCTTGTGATGTACTCCGGTCACCCGCTCGGACTATTCCCCTCGCACCGCGATGCTCCGCGTGTGGTTGTCACCAACGGCATGGTAATTCCCAACTATTCTAAGCCCGACGACTGGGAGCGCATGAACGCTCTCGGCGTGTCGCAATACGGCCAGATGACTGCCGGATCGTACATGTACATCGGCCCGCAAGGCATAGTGCACGGCACAACTATCACCGTGCTCAATGCCGGACGTCGTCGCTTGGCTCCGGGCGAAACCTCGCTGGGCGGCATGTTGTTTGTGTCGGCAGGTCTGGGCGGCATGAGCGGCGCTCAGCCTAAAGCCGGAAACATTGCCGGTGTGGTGAGCGTAATTGCCGAAATCAATCCGCAAGCCGTGAGCAAACGCCATGAGCAAGGATGGGTTGACGAGGTGTATACCGACCTCGATGCACTGCTTGTGCGCGTGAACAAAGCACGTGCCGACCGTCAAGCCGTGTCTATCGCCTATCAAGGTAACATTGTTGACCTTTGGGAGTATCTTGCCGACCACAACGTGAGCGTTGACCTCGGCTCAGACCAAACCTCACTGCACAACCCCTGGGCCGGCGGCTACTATCCCGTTGGCGTATCGTTTGACGAGGCCAAGCGCCTCATGGCCGACGAGCCCGAACGTTTCCACGACCTTGTGCAAGAGTCGTTACGCCGCCAAGTTGCAGCCATAAATCGCCTCACGGCAAAAGGCATGTACTTCTTTGACTACGGCAATGCATTCTTGCTCGAAAGCAGCCGTGCCGGAGCCGATATTATGGCCGCTGACGGGCAATCGTTCCGCTATCCGTCGTATGTGCAAGACATCATGGGCCCGCTATTCTTCGACTACGGCTTTGGCCCGTTCCGCTGGGTATGCTCATCAGGCGACCCCGACGACCTTGCTCTCAGCGACAAAATTGCCGGAGATGTGCTCGAAGAAATACTCAAAACAGCACCCGCCGACATTCACGGCCAACTCGCCGACAACCTGCACTGGATACGCGAAGCCGGGCCAAATCACCTCGTTGTAGGCTCGCAAGCACGCATACTCTATGCCGATGCCGAGGGCCGCACAAAAATTGCTTTAGCTTTCAACAAAGCCATTCGCGAAGGCAAAATCAAAGCCCCGATTGTGCTCGGCCGCGACCACCACGACGTCTCGGGCACCGACTCGCCTTACCGCGAAACCTCAAACATCACCGACGGCTCACAATTTTGCGCCGACATGGCCGTGCAAAACGTTATCGGCGACTCGTTCCGCGGCGCCACTTGGGTGTCGCTGCACAATGGCGGCGGTGTAGGCTGGGGCGAGGTTATTAACGGCGGCTTTGGTATGGTTATCGACGGCAGCGCCGACGCTGACCGCCGCATACGCAACATGCTGCTTTGGGACGTGAACAACGGCATAGCACGCCGCAGTTGGGCACGCAACGACGGCGCCCTGTTCGCCATCAAGCGCGAAATGCAGCGCACACCCGGTTTGCAAGTCACCCTACCCAACTTTGCCGACGACCAACTCATCAACAACGCTCTTAAATAAATATCCATAATAACCATGCAACAGCATTTAATCAGCAGCGACCGACTCACCCTCAGCCGCGTAGAAGAAATTATAACCAATCACTACACTCTTGCCTTAAGCGACGATGCCAAAAATCGCATCAACCGCTGCCGCAAATACCTCGACGACAAGGTAAACAATATTGACCGCCCGATATACGGCGTCACCACAGGTTTCGGCTCGCTCTGCGACGTATCAATCAGCGCCGAAGAACTATCTCAATTGCAACAAAACCTGGTGATGAGCCACGCTTGCGGCTGCGGCGACAAGGTGGACCCGCAAATTGTGAAGCTCATGCTTTTGCTCAAAATACAATCACTGAGCTACGGCAACTCGGGCGTGCAACTGCAAACCGTTGAGCGCCTCATATACTTTTTCAACCACGACATTATCCCCGTGGTTTATCAGCAAGGCTCGCTCGGTGCTTCGGGCGACCTCGCCCCGCTGGCAAATATGTGCCTGCCGCTGTTGGGCCTCGGCGAAGTGATTTATCGCGGCAAAACGTTGCCCGCCGAGCAAGTGATGACAAGCTTGCACCTCAAACCGGTGCGACTGATGTCGAAAGAAGGCTTGGCTCTGCTCAACGGCACACAATTTATGAGTGCTCACGCCGTTTACGCCGTGCTCAAATCGAACAGACTATGGCGTCTTGCCAACAAAATCGGTGCCATGAGTTTGGATGCATACGACGGCCGCATCGAGCCCTTCGGCGACGAAGTGAACACTGTGCGCGCTCACCCCGGACAACTTGCAACAGCCAAGGCCGTGCGCGGATGGCTTGACGGCAGCGAAATCATTGTGCGTCCCAAGAAACATGTGCAGGACCCCTACTCTTTCCGCTGCATGCCGCAAGTGCACGGTGCAGTCTTCGACACTCTCAACTATGTGTCGTCGGTAATCGAAACCGAGATAAACAGCCCCACAGACAACCCCACAATCTTCCCCGAACTCGACCTCGTGGTGTCGGCAGGCAACTTCCACGGCGAGCCCATAGCTCTGCCCATGGACTTCCTTGCCATAGCAATGTCAGAGTTGGCAAGCATCTCGGAGCGCCGCATATTCCGCCTCATCTCCGGACAACGCGAGTTGCCACCGTTCCTGGTAGCCAATCCCGGTTTGAACAGCGGATTTATGATACCGCAATATGCCGCAGCATCAATCGTCAACCAATCAAAAGGCTTGTGCTGGCCCACAAGCTGTGACAGCATACCCTCGTCGCAAGGTCAGGAAGACCACGTGTCGATGGGCGCAAACTCAGCCACAAAACTTTTGCGCGTAATCGACAACACCGAGCGCGTGCTGGCTATTGAGCTCTTCAACGCCGCACAGGCCCTCGACATGCGTCGCCCGCTGCAATCATCACCGCAATTAGAGCGCTGGCACCGCGATTATCGCCGCACTGTGCCGTATATCGAAAACGACACGGTTATGGCTCCGCTTATCGCGGCTTCAGTTGAATTTTTGCGCAAATAGAGACCATAAGAAATGATAGTTACTAATATCGCGGAAATCTTCGGCACGGGGGCACGCAACGCTTGGCTGCGCGTTGACCCCGTGTCGGGATTATTCACCGACTACGGCTCAATGAGCGAGCTGCCTCAAGCCGGAGTTTGCGAGGAGATTATTGACGCTGCCGGCGGCATGGTGCTGCCATCGTTTTGCGACTCGCACACTCACGTGGTGTATGCCGGCACTCGCGACGGTGAATTTCTCGACAAGATTAACGGCCTGAGCTATGAGGAAATTGCCGCCCGCGGCGGAGGCATACTCAACTCGTCAGACTTGCTGCACGCCACAAGCGAGGCCGAGCTGTTTATGCAATCAATGCAACGTGTGAACGAAGTGATGCAAACCGGCACCGGATGCATTGAAATTAAGAGCGGATACGGCCTCTCGCTCGAAGACGAGCTGAAAATGCTGCGCGTCATAGCACTTATAGCCGAGGCCACGCCTATGCGCGTGCGCTCAACATTTCTTGGCGCACATGCCGTGGGCCGCTCTTATGCCGGACGTCAGGGCGAATACGTAAACCACATTATTAATGATATGCTGCCCGCCGTCGCCGCCGAAGGTCTTGCTGACTTTGTTGACGTGTTTTGCGACGAAGGGTTCTTCACAGCCGACGAAACAGACCGCATTCTCACTGCCGCAGCAAAATACGGCATGCGTGCGAAGATACACGCCAACGAGCTTGCCGTGTCGGGCGGTGTAGAAGTCGGCGTGGCACACAATGCCCTATCTGTTGACCACCTTGAGCGCGCCGAAGATGCACAAATAGCACTGCTGGCAAAAAGCAACACCGTTGCAACAATGCTGCCCGGAGCATCATTCTTCTTGGGCATGCCTTACGCCCCGGCTCGCAAAGCCGTTGACGCCGGATGCACCGTAGCTCTCGCCAGCGACTACAATCCCGGATCATCACCGTCGGGCGACATGCGTTTTGTGTGGGCTCTCGGCTGTATAAAGATGCGCCTCACGCCCGAAGAAGCACTGAAAGCAGTGACTATAAACGGCGCTCGTGCCATGGATTTGGATGCCGAATACGGCTCGATAGAGCGCGGAAAAGTTGCCAACTTCATCATCACTGTGCCTGTGCCGTCGTTAGCTTACATACCCTACGCTCACCACACCCCCTTTATAGCTGCACACTATCTCCGCGCTAACAAAATCTGAGCCTATGCACTTTTTGCGCCGTGCACAATTGTTTGTTGCCGATGCCGTCAGCACGGTTTTGCCGTCGACATGCGAAATTTGCGGACGCAGTCTCACTGCCTCGGAGCATTGGTTGTGTCTTGACTGCTACATCTCGCTGCCGCGCACAAATGTGCACCGCACGGTGAGCAATCGCCTCTCCGACCGACTGCTGCGCTATCGCCCGGACTGTCGCGTGGCGTCGTGGTTTTTCTACCGACGCCAAGGCGAATATGCAGCGCTTATACATAGCATAAAATATCGCGACCGTCCCGACATGGGACGCCACTTCGGCGAACTCTTTGCACGCGAGCTTGCCGCCGACAAGTTTTTTGACGGCATAGACGTGATTTTACCGGTGCCGCTGCACTGGACAAAGCTGCTGATGCGCGGATATAACCAAAGCCGCAAAATATCCCAAGGTGTGCGCGATGTGACCGGTCTGACCATAGGCAGCCAGCTATACGCACGCCACATGCACGCCACACAAACCCGGCGTTCGCGCACCGAGCGCATGACAAACGTGCAGCACAACCTGTTTGGCGTGCACAACCCTCAATCTTTATCCGGAAAACGTGTGCTTATTATTGACGATGTGATAACCACCGGCTCAACAATTGAGGCATGCGTGTCGGCATTGCTACGTGCCGTGCCTGATATTGCAGGCATCGACATTCTATCGCTGGCTATGACCGAAAACGACTAAACACCCACTTGCGCCAACACGGCACGGCGGTCGGCCTCAAGTTGCTGCTGCAAGGCGTCGAGGCTGTCAAACTTTTTCTCCGAGCGAAGTCGCGACACGAAACGCACTGTCAGCGAGCTGCTGTAAAGATTTCCCGACCAATCAATCACATTCACCTCAATGCTTTGCGCCGCATTGTTAGCCACCGTTGGGCACACGCCGATATTTATCATGGCGGCATGCTTCACGCCGTCAATCTCTGTCTCGGCGGCATAGACACCGGGGGCTGGCACCATGCGGTTTTTATCGGGGCGAATATTTGCTGTGGGGAAGCCGATAGTGCGGCCGAGTTGACGTCCGGTCACCACATCGCCCTGCAAGTCGTAGCAACGGCCCAAAAGTTTGTTGGCAAGCGCAATGTCGCCGTCGGCAAGTGCATTGCGTATCGACGACGAGCTCACCTGAGTTTGCGCCTCGACATCAACGAGCTGCTTTTCTTGCAGCACGGCAAGGCCAAGACTGTCGCCGATAGCTTTGTAGTCGGCAAAATTGCGCATACGATCAGAGCCAAAATTGTGATTATAGCCCATTATCAGCGCCACCACGCCATATTTGTCGCGCAAAAGACACATAAATTGCTCGGCTGTGAGGCGGCGCAAATTTTCGTCAAATTGCAATTCTACCACAGCATCGGCGCCGATGCATTGAGTCAGCAATCGGTGTCGCTCGTCATAGGGTGTGAGCAATTTCGGCTCGCGTCCGGGGCTCACCACAGCCATAGGGTGCGGAGTGAAAGTGAACACCATAGGTTGCAACGAATGCTCGGCGGCATAGGCTTTTACGCCGGCAATCAGTGCTTGATGCCCGCGGTGCACGCCGTCAAACATGCCGATAGTTGCCACATATTTTGCGTTGTTGGTCATATCAATTGCAGTGACGACAAGATATCAATAAATTCGGTGCCTACAGCCACCTGCTCTGCATTCCAGCCCAAGGCACGCGCAGCCTCGCAGTTGGCAAGCGAGTCGTCGAGGAACAATGTTTCGGCGGGATTTATGCCCAAAGTTTTTGCAGCATAGTCAAAAATCTCGGGTTTCGGTTTTAGCGCCTTAGCCTCAAACGAGGTGACAATGCCGTCGAAATAATCTTCGCGGCGGCGTCCTTCTTTTGTAAATTCGGCGGCAATCTTGCTATTCCACATGATGCTGTTAGTGTTCGACAGCAAATATATTTTGTAGTGTTGGCGCAGACGGCGCAAATCGGCGAGACGCTGCGCGGGGATGCCGGTGAGAAAAGCATTGAAAGCGGCGTCGATAGCCTCATCGGTAACAGCGCCGCCAATCACGGCACGCATTTGGCTGTGAAACTCGTCGGCGGTAATATTGCCGCCCTCAAGAGCCTCAAACGGGCCTTGTTGTGAATATTCGCCGAAATATGATAGAGCATCTTTCAAACCTATACGTTCGAAGGCTGCAACACAGTTCATTTTTTCAATGTCCATGATAACGCCTCCAAGGTCGAATAGCAAATTTTTTATCATCTGGATTTATGTATTTTTTGTTTGGCGTGAGCCTATATTTCTATATCTTTGATTTTCAACGCAAAGATAACACATATTTAGCATAAAATTGGTCTTTTCGCGAAAAAACCGCCCCTCAGGTTTTGTTATCCAAGTTTAATTTTATAAATTTACGCCCTCAACACAACAACTTATCGTCCCCATGACCAACATAAGTGATAATAAAACTCATCGTTACTGCGTGATCATGTGCGGAGGCATAGGCAGTCGCTTCTGGCCCTACAGCCGCACAGACAGACCCAAACAGTTTATCGACTTTTTCGGCACCGGGAGGTCTTTGCTGCAAATGACTTACGACCGTCTTGTTCCCCTCGTGCCTAAACAAAATATATTGGTTATCACCAACGAATTGTATGCCGATTTGGTGCGTGAGCAACTACCCGAAATTGCCGAGAGCAACTTGCTTCTCGAGCCGTCGCGCCGCAACACTGCGCCGTGCGTGGCTTGGGCTTCGTGGCACATCAACGCCATCGACCCCGATGCATCAATAATCTTCACTCCAAGCGACCACCTCATCACTCGCGAGCACGATTTTGAAGACGCCATACTCAAAGGCTTCGACTTTGTGGAGCGCAACGATGCCCTGCTCACCCTCGGCATCAAGCCCACACGCCCCGAAACCGGATACGGCTACATACAAGTGGGCAGCAAATTTGAAGGCAACATCTGCAAGGTGAAAACATTCACCGAAAAACCCAGCCGCGAATTTGCCGAAATGTTTATATCTACCGGCGAATTTCACTGGAATTCAGGCATATTCATTTGGCGCACATCAACAATCATCAACGCCTTCAACGAGTATGCCACAGAGATAGCCTCAACCTTTGCCGAAGGTGCCGAGCTGTTTGGCACCGACAAAGAAGACGCCTTCATACAACGCATATTCCCGTCGTGCCAGGCAATCTCTATCGACTATGCCGTGATGGAGAAAGCCACAAACGTGTACGTTCAACTGGTGACTTTCGGCTGGAACGACCTCGGCACCTGGGGCGCACTCTACGACATGTCGCCAAAAAACCGCGACGCCAACGTGGCATCGAGCTGCCGCTCACTCACCTACAACGCCACCGGAAACATCTTTGCCGTGTATGGCGACAAACTCCTTGTGGTGAAAGATTTGCACGACTACATCATCGCCGACTCTGACGATGTGCTGCTCATCTGCCCCAAAGCCGACGAGCAATCTATAAAAGATATGGTGAAAGACGCCAAAGTGAAATTTGGCGACAAATATCAATAAACCCATGCGCCACAGAGCAAACATACCCTCAGCATTGCGCCAATGCCTTGCATTGGTGGCAATGACGTGTGTGTGCCTGTGCTCTATGGCTCAAACCGACAGCATTGCCGCTGCCAAAGCCGACAGCATAGCTGCCGCTCAAGCCGAGGCCGACTACAACCACGTGGCAGCCAAAGCCGCCCGATTTTTCGACAACAGCGAGTGGCTCAACGCCAATGCAATGTATATGCTCATGCTCGACAATCGCCCGCGCGAGGTGAAAACCTACAGCCACGCCATAGTTGCCAACATCATGGCCGGCGACACAGTGTCGATGGGCAACCTCCTTGAGCAATCAATGCGCAACAATGTGCCGTTCGACTCGCTGCTCTACTCGGTGCAGCACGTAAGCATGCAAGTGGGCAGCAGCGACCTCTACGAAAAAGTGCTGCTCACCTCGCGCGACCGCTTCTCGTGGCTCAGCCGCGGCATAAACGCATACCTTCTGAAATACTATGACTTTCGCAACAACGGCCCCGAGATAATACGCTACGCCAAGATAATGCTCGCCGGCATGCCCGACGACATCACCTTCCAGCGCCAACTGGCTCGCGGCTACATGCTCAACAACGAGCCCGAATTTGCACTGCCAGTGTGGCTCAACATACTTCAAAACAACCCCGAGCACTACGACACGCTGCTCGACGTGGGCATGTATTATGAAGAAACCGGACATCACGACCGCGCCACAGCCTATCTGCAACGCGCCTACGACATCCGCCCCACACCCTACGTGCAATCTTTGTTGCAACACTAATGCCTCACATTATTTGACTAAAACAATAAAAATTTGTATTTTTGTCAACGATAACACAAAACAGTTAACAATTATGGCTCTAAAATATAAACGCGTACTCCTCAAACTCAGTGGCGAAAGCCTCATGGGCAACCTCGGATACGGCATCGACACCGAGCGTCTCGCTCAATACGCCGAGCAAATCAAGCAAGCCGCACAAGCCGGCGTGCAAGTAGCTATCGTGATTGGCGGCGGCAACATATTCCGCGGCCTCAGCGGCGCTGCCAAAGGCTTTGACCGCGTCACCGGCGACCAAATGGGCATGCTCGCAACAGTCATCAACTCACTGGCTCTGCGCTCAGCGCTCGAAAGCATCGGCCAAAAAGTCACAGCTTTCACCGCCGTAAACATGTATCCCATCGGCGAGCACTACTCAAGCCGCAAAGCCATCGACGCCCTCGAGCGCGGCGAAGTGGCAATACTTGCCGGAGGCACAGGCAACCCCTACTTCACCACCGACACCGGCTCATCGCTGCGTGCCGTAGAAGTTTGCGCCAACGTGATGCTCAAAGGCACACGCGTTGACGGCATCTACACCGCCGACCCCGAGAAAGACCCCACAGCAACAAAATTTGAGTCGATAACATACGACGAAGTCTACAACCGCGGTCTCAAAGTTATGGACCTCACCGCCACCGCAATGTGCAAAGAAAACAACATGCCCATCGTGGTCTTTGATATGGATACGCCCGGCAACCTTGCCAAAGTGCTCGCCGGCGAAAACATAGGCACGCTCGTTTATCGCGACGCCAACTAATACCTCTTAGCATTAACACATTTACTCTCAAAATCTTTTCGATTATGACTGATCCCAAAACCTACTTAG
>CAZYNO010000042.1:0-12960 GCA_964648845.1 uncultured Bacteroides sp. | reverse complement strand
TTACCTTCAACGGTTTTCAAGACCGCCGCAATCGACCACTCTGCCACCTCTCCAAGGTTGACGTATGTCGTTTTGCTGTTTGCATTGCAAAGTTAGGCATTTTTTGCGACCTGTGCAAGACCTTGCCAGCGGTTTTGCTTGTAGCCGCCCGCGCCAACACCACTATCCATGCGACTTTTTCAGTGTTAACATTCTGACAGCGTATCTGTTAACTCTGCGCGTAGCTCGTAGACTAAAATTTCAGTTTTAACTTTTAGTAACTATATCTCTGCCCCTGTGGCTGTAGCGCATAGCCACAAAGTTTGCCAAATTCACCTAAAAATCTAAATAATTGGGATTTTTGTCGAATTTCTATTGCTTGAACTAATTTTTTTGCATACCTTTGGCTAAACTTTATCACATTGGATGAGTCAAACTAATAAAACAAAAAAATTAACATCTAACTCGACAAAGCAATGAAAGCGAATATCTTTTTAAAAGGCCTCGCAGCTATCGCGCTACTTGGTTTGCCGATTATAGCATCGGCTCAAGACTATGACGACGACATCTACTACAACCCGTCAAAGTCAACCAAATCTAAGACAAAAACTATTAAGACCCCTACTCAACGCAACACATACGTTAGTCAACCAAACTATGCCGCAGCCGGCACATATTCATTCAACACCGGCAGCACTCGCGACGTTGACGAATACAACCGTCGCGGCGCATATGCTGACTATTATGGCAACGCTACCGACTATTCTGTGTCTGACACAGACTCAACATACGTTGACGAGTTTGGATATACCCGTCGCTTGGAGCGCTTCCACAATCCCAACGTGGTTGTCAATACCGGCGACTCTGATCTCATAGACTATTACTATTCAACCGATGCCTCGCAATCAAATGGCAGCACCGTCAACGTATATGTCTACGACGACCCCTACTATTACAGCTCTTGGCGCTATCCATACTACGGCTGGAACCGTTGGAACAACTGGGTATACAGCCCCTGGTATTGGGACACATACTACGGATGGGGCGGCCTCAGCTGGGGCATCTACGATCCCTACTTCTCTTGGTCGTTAGGCTGGGGTCCCTTCAGCATCGGCTACACATGGGGCGGACACCACCATCACAACGTTGGTCCGCACGTTGGCGGCGGTCACGGCTGGGCAAATGCTAATCCCGGCATCGGACGCAATCCCGGCGGACACGGAAACATTGGTGGCCCCGCAGGTGTTGGCGGTCATTCAAACATAGGCAGACCTTCAAACATTGGTCAAGCTATGGGCAATGTGCGTCGCTCAACTTCAGGCTTGGGCCGTGGTGCAGTTGGCAGCACCGGTACATTCACTCGCCCCGGCAACATGGGTCGCGCAACAGGCTCTTCATCTTCAGTAGGCGCAACAGCAACTCCTTCACGAGTTGGCGGCTCATCAAGCAATAGCAGCTCATACGGCGGTCGTGGTCGCAGCAACTATGGCACAAGCAGTTCTTCATCAAGCAGCCGCAGCCGCTCATCATCAAGTTGGAACAACGGCAACTCGTCAACCCGCAGCAGCTCATCGAGCCGCAGCTCAGGCAGCTTCAGCGGCGGTAGTCGTGGTGGCAGCGGTAGCTTCGGCGGTGGTGGCAGCCACGGCGGAGGCGGCGGCAACTTCGGTGGCCGTGGTCGCAGATAAACTAAATTAGAATATAAAACACAACACAGATAATGAAAAAACTTTTATTCACGGCTATTGTTGCAGCTGCAACATCGCCGGCAATCATAGCCCAAAGTGCTATCGACGCTTTGCAGATCTCGCAGACCGACTTCCGCGGCACAGCACGCTACATGGGTATGGGTGGTGCTTTCACCGCCTTGGGCGGCGACCTCTCGGCTGTCACTCAAAACCCTGCCGGTATCGGTATCTATCGCCGCAACGAAATCGGAGCTACTGCCGACCTCAGCTTTGTCACCTCATCATCTTCAGGTTTTAACAATAACAAGACAAACTTTTCGTGCAACAACTTCGGCTACGTAGGCGTTGCAAACCTCGACGGCGTCATGGAGACCTTCGCTTGGGGCGCATCTTACAACCGTCGTGCTCAGTTCGACCGCGTGACCACCGGCCGCGCTAACTCCACTGCCACTTCGCTTTCAAACTATATCGCCTCATTCTCAGGCAACTATTCTCAAGACATGCTTGATTTTGGCGAGAACTATAACCCCTATGAAAGCGGCAGTGTGCCTTGGCTCAGTGCCTTGGGCTATGCCACATACCTCATCAACCCACAAACAGGCACAAACGGCTACGTTGGCATGTATCAAAACGGCACAGTTGGCGATGCTTGGTTGGATGTGTACGAGAGCGGTTACATGGATGAATACAACTTCACCTTCGGCGGCAACTTCTCAAACACAGTGTATTGGGGTGTTGGCGTTGGCGTCACCGATTTGCAATACAAACGCTACACCACTTACAGCGAAAGCATGTCGGGCGCTCTTGCCTACAGCAAACCTGCCAATGGCTTGGCTACTTGCGACGCAGGCTTCACGCTCAACAATAACAAGCGCATCGCAGGCACCGGTTGGAAAATCGACTTCGGTTTGATTTTCAAACCCACAAACGAATTCCGCATTGGTGCTGCCATCCACACTCCGCAATACTGGAGTCTTGACGAAAACTATCAAGGCGACCTCACATACAGCAACCTCGATAAAAGCTATTCAGAGATTAGCGGCACAAATCCCACCCAAGGCTCTGAATACACCGATTGGGCTGACTTCAGCTGGCGTCTGAAATCTCCTTGGCGCTTCTCGGTAGGTGTTGCCGGAGTGCTTGGCAATAACGCCATCATCAGCGTAGACTACGAGCGCGTGGCTTACAACGATATGACAGTCAAAAACTCATCGTACAACAGTGGTTTTGGCGGCGATTACTACGAATACTATCAAGACAACGCCACCGTCAACAATCAAATCCGCACATACACCCGCGGCGGCAACATCGTTCGCGCAGGTCTTGAATATCGCGTCACTCCGCAATTCAGCGTGCGTGCCGGCTACAACATAGAGCTGTCGAACATCACAGACGCTGCAGCCAACAACCAAGTTGAGGTTGTGACCGACCCCTTGTCGACCGACCCCTCTTACTCGTTGAACAAGACCACTCAGCACGTATCGCTGGGCCTCGGCTATCGCTTCGGCAACTGGTATCTTGACGGCACATACGTTTACGGCAACCGCGAGTCAACTATGCATCCCTACAGCAGCTTTGCCGGTGGCAATGCTCCCGTCTACGACGTGACCGATAAAACTCACTCAGCTGTCGTATCACTCGGATTTAAGTTCTAAAAATATTTATTTTCATAGTAAATAGCAACTTTGCAACTCAATGAGCACAAAAGCACACAGTCAGCTTTTGTGCTCATTATTGATTATTTGCGATAAATCATGGCAAAAGCAAAAAGTCTCAAAGCCGATACCAACAATATCGACCTCGACAACACCGAATTTCAGAATGCTCTTAGCTTGCTCACCTACACGCACCGCTCGGTGTTCCTCACCGGCAAAGCGGGCACCGGCAAGTCAACATTCTTGCGCTACATCACGGCGAATACCAAGAAAAAATATGTTGTGCTGGCGCCCACAGGCATTGCAGCTGTCAATGTCGGCGGCCAAACCATACACTCATTCTTCAAGTTGCCGCTCAAACCGTTGTTGCCCGACGACCCCGACTTTGCCGTGAAAGTGTTGCGCAAACGCATGAAATATTCGTCGTCGCACATCAAACTCATTGAGCGCCTCGAACTCGTGATTATCGACGAAATATCTATGGTGCGAGCCGACATTATCGACTTTATCGACAAACTTTTGCGCGTATTCTCGGGCAACATGCGCCAGCCGTTCGGCGGCAAACAGATGCTGTTTGTGGGCGACGTGTTTCAGCTCGAGCCTGTGGTTACCGGCGACGCTCGCGACATCCTGGGCCGCTACTACAACTCCACTTACTTCTTCAACGCCAAAGTCTTCAACGAATTTTCGCTTGTGCCCATAGAGCTGCAAAAAGTATATCGCCAAAGCGACGAGCAAATGATAAGTATGCTCGACCGCATACGCATAGGCAACCCTCTGCCCGAAGACATCGACACCCTCAACGCCCGCGTCAAGCTCGACAACACCCAAGGCACCGACACCAAAGAGATGACCATGGTCATAGCCACGCGTCGCGACATGGTGGACAATATCAACGAGACGCACCTCAATATGCTCAAAACCAAAGCTTTTACCTATGTAGGCACGATTGAGGGCGACTTCCCCATGTCGTCGTTGCCCACCGACAAAGAGCTCACGCTCAAAGATGGCGCGCAGGTGGTATTTATCAAAAACGACATGGATAAACGCTGGGTAAACGGCACTATCGGCGTCATCGACCATTGCAATCATGACAAAATCATCGTCACCACCGAAGACGGCCAAAAACACACCGTGTTGCGCGAAAAGTGGGGCAACGTGAAGTATGTCTACAACGAGAAAAAACGCACCATCGACGAGATTGAGCTCGGCAGCTACACACAGTTCCCGCTCAAATTGGCGTGGGCGCTTACCATACACAAAAGCCAGGGCTTGACATTCAACAGCGTGGTCATCGACATTGGCCGCGGCGCTTTTGCCGGCGGACAAACCTACGTGGCTCTCAGCCGTTGCCGCACGCTCGATGGCATCACCATGCGCTCAACAGTCAATCCGCGCGACATATACGTCAACCCTTCGATAGTGCAATTCAGCCGCACATTCAACAACCAAAAACTCATCGACGATGCTGTCAACGCCACGCGTGCCGACGAGCTATATCACCGCGCATCACGCGCTATTGACAAGGGCGACGTAGAGCTGGCAGTGACAAGCTTCTTCGAGGCCATGTCGCTACGCAGCGAGCTCAACAACAAAGTGGCGCAGCGCTACATACAGCGCAAACTCGGCATCATCACAAAGCTGCAAAAGCAAGTGGCAGAGTTGCAAGCCAAGGTAGACGACGACACTAAGAAGCTCACCGACATAGCCAACGACTTTGTGGCTTTGGGCCACGATTGCGGCGCGGAGAGCTGGGAGGCTGATGCTGCCATTGCCAACTACGACAAAGCCATAAGTCTTGTGCCCGACAATTTCTATGCATGGCTCGGCAAGGGCAAGATACTCGCCGAAACCGGGCGTGCCGACGAAGCTCTCGACGCACTGCTGCGCGCAGCAAAGATACGTCCCGACGAGCCCGAAGCACTCATAGCTATCGGCGACGTGGCGCACGACACCGGCGACGCCTGCATGGCGCTCGACCACTATCTGCGCGCCTATCATGTCGACGACAAAAACATACGGCTGCTCGAGCGCCTGCAAAAACTCTATGAGGAAGTGGGCGACGAAGAAAATGCCGAAGCCTATGCCGCAAAAATTGCACGCCTGCGCCGCCGCAAGTCAAAATAGCCCGCAGTTGTAGCGCTATATCAAATTATTTGTGTAATTTTGCACTAACACTAAACACCAAAAACAATATGAAGATAGCCGTAGCGGGTACAGGATACGTTGGCTTATCTATTGCCACTCTTCTTGCCCAACATAACGAAGTCATTGCTGTTGACGTTATACCCGAAAAAGTAGACCTGATTAATAATCGCAAATCTCCTATCCAAGACGATTATATCGAACAATATCTGGCTGAGAAACCGCTAAATCTCGTCGCCACACTCGACGGTGCCGAGGCTTATCGCCACGCTCAATTTGTGGTAATCGCAGCCCCCACAAACTACGACCCCGTAAAAAACTACTTCGACACTCGCCATGTTGAGGAGGTTATAGAGCTTGTGCTGTCGGTAAATCCCGGTGCCATAATGGTCATCAAAAGCACTATCCCCGTGGGCTATACCGAGAGCGTGCGCAAAAAATACAACACCGACAATATCATATTCTCGCCAGAGTTTCTCCGCGAGAGCAAGGCGCTCTACGACAATCTCTATCCCTCGCGCATCATCGTAGGCCGTCCCGACAACAATCAGCGTCTCGACGAGGCAGCACACACTTTCGCCGCATTGCTGCAAGAGGGCGCCATCAAAGCTAACATCGACACACTCTTCATGGGGCTCACCGAGGCCGAAGCCGTGAAATTGTTCGCCAACACCTATCTCGCACTGCGCGTCAGCTACTTCAACGAGCTCGACACCTACGCCGAGATGAAAGGCCTCAACACTCAAGACATCATCAGCGGCGTCTCGCTTGACCCCCGCATCGGCGCGCACTACAACAACCCATCGTTTGGCTACGGCGGCTACTGCCTGCCCAAAGACACCAAACAGCTGCTCGCCAACTATGCCGATGTGCCCGAAAACCTCATAGGCGCCATCGTTGAGAGCAACCGCACGCGCAAAGATTTCATCGCAAACCAAGTGCTCAACAAAGCCGGATATTACGACTACTACAACCGTGGCGACTACAACCCCGACGAAGAGCGCCACTGCGTGATTGGCGTGTACCGCCTCACCATGAAGTCGAACAGCGACAACTTCCGCCAGTCGTCAATACAAGGCGTGATGAAGCGCATCAAAGCAAAAGGCGCCGAAGTGATAATCTACGAACCCACATTGGCCGACGGCTCAACATTCTTCGGCAGCCGCGTGGTCAACAATCTCCACGACTTCAAAGCACAGTCGCAAGCCATCATCGCCAACCGCTACGACACATGCCTCGACGACGTCATCGCCAAAGTCTACACCCGCGACATCTTCCGCCGCGACTAAAATCGTCAGCAGTAAATGCACAAAACAATCTATAAATCGGCAATATTATTTATATTACTGTCGTTGCTCATATCTGTTTTGTGTTACAGCACAGCATGGTTGGGCGATGACATAGTATATCGCTATAACTTTGCCAACGGCGAGGCGATACATTCGTTGGGCGGCATCATAGAGTCACAAAACGTGCACTATTTCACCGTAAACGGCAGATATGTCGCCCACTCGTTGGTGCAATTTTTTGTGGGTATAGGCGGACATTTGTCATTCAGCATAGCAAATGCTATTGTCTACTGCCTGTTTGTTGCGCAGATAATGAAGATAGCCGGCATACGTTTATCCGACTCTCGCCGCTTGCTGCTCACAATGCTTGTCGTGCTGCTGACTTTCCGCACATGGTTGGCTCCGTCGTGCCAAGTGAGCTACGTGTGGATGTGGACACTTGTGCTATATTTCCTTAACATCTTCTTTGGCAACTACAAGGTTCGCGGCAGCGCTCCGATGTTGGCGTTGTTGTTCGTATTCTCAATTATAGCCGGCAATGCACACGAGGCAATAAATGTGGGCGTTGGCGGGGCACTGTGCCTCTATTGCTTGCAATATCGACGCAAACTCACGCGCATACAGGTGACTATGTTTGTCGGATTTGCCATAGGAGTGTTATTGCTGTGCCTGGCACCAAGCACTTTAAACAAAGCCGAATCATATCCATCATACTTTGTTGCCTCGATTAAAGCCTTTGTTTACATGGTTCGCGCGTCATACGTGCTCTTCGGTGTGGCAATTTATATGCTCGTCACTAAGCGCATCTCCATCGCCCGGCTCTACCGCGACAACGCATTCTATTGGCACACTTATGCCATCGCCGTAGTGTTCAACTTTATTGTGGGCATATATTCCAATCGTCAGCTTTTTGGCGCTGAAATTGCTGCCTTGATAATTCTGTTGCAAATCACGCGAAGCATGAAGTGCCGCTTGGTGTGGCTTGCGCTGCTCGGCATAATCGTTGCCAATTTATATTACCACAGCTACCGCGACACTTGCAGCAACACCAAAACTTATAACCAAGTCATTGAGCAATATCTAAAATCTGCCGACGGCACAGTTTATGTCACCCCCGAGTGCGGCTATATCGGGTCGTTTGACATGTATGCCAAACTTACTGACTTCACTAAGGCTGACTATTTTTACGACTCTCTCAATAGGTATCTGCACGAACTCCGCCCCGACGGCCCCGAATTGACAATACTTCCCGGTTTCCTGCGTGGCAAAATGCACCTCAACTTACCGAGTCAGGTGGTTGATTGCGGCTCACACAACTTCTTGGTGATAGAGTCGAAAGCCAACCCCGTGCAATATCAAGCGCAGCTCAGCCTCTGCATTTTCGGATTTGAAGTGCCGTGCTCCATCAAGCCGCTGAAATTAGAAAAACCATGTGTCGAAACTGACCATTGGCGCGCCTATTGGCTGCCGAACCAGTCATTATACCGCTGCCGCGCAGCGATATACCCTCGCTGACGCGCGCCGGGCGACTAAAAAATATTTTCGTAAATTAACAAGAATTAACGAAAAATGGGGGGGGGTAACACTATTCTTTGTATCTTTGGCGACAGGTAAGACAAAAATACAAGTTGTCTTAGACCAAAGAATAAAAGTGTGAAAACGAGCGCGAGGTGACTCGAGCTCGTTTTTTTCGCCCCAAACTTTTGCGTTATTCTAAATTTAGAATAGACGTGATTTGGTGACGTTTGTTAAATAATGCTAAACATATGTATGATCATGGGTTCATGAAGTGGAATATGGATATTTATTACTATATTTGCCGATAAGTAGTAATATAATACTCTATACTATGGACGATGGATATGTGTCAAACAATGAAATAATGCAGCTTTTGGCCACTCGTATCAAAGAATATCGCCTCGCCGCACGTCTCAGCCAGAAAGAACTCGCCGAGAAAACCGGCGTGGGGCAGGCTACAATAAGCCACTTTGAGCAAGGAGTGAGCACAAATATGACAATTAACAACCTCATATCGCTGCTGCGAGCTTTCGGTTTGGAGCAACGCATGGTCGACCTATTGCCAAAACTTCCCATGCATCCCCGCACATTGCACGAAATCAATAAACTAATTCCAAAACGCGTGCGACGCACCCAAAAATGATTAAAAATCTTGACGTATATATTTGGGGCAGAAAAGCCGGTTCTCTTGTGGCGTATAAAGAACGTTACACCGAAAAGTCGTGCTTTTATTTCGACAAAAACTTTGCAAGCGGAAATCTCGATATAGCCCCGCTGCGCGCTTCAATTCGCAATGAGAGCGTGCAAAACGGATTGCCGATTTATGCCGACGACGATAAAATTTTTGGCGGTTTGCCGTCGTTTATTTCCGACTCGCTGCCCGATTATTGGGGCAACAAAGTGTTTGATGAATGGGCGAAAGCAAACAATATCAGTCTGCGCAACATTTCAGCTCTTGACAGGCTGGCTTATATCGGCCGACGCGGTATGGGCGCATTAGAATTTCTGCCGCCGGCAGCCGAAGAGATGGAAACGCCCTTCAAGGTTTCGATAGCCGAGCTCAATGCCTTTGCTCAGCAAGCCTTGGAGCGTGCCGCAAATTTTCATGCCAAATTAGATGCTAATATTGCAATACAAAGTCTTTTTAAAGTGGGCACATCGGCAGGCGGACGTCGTCCAAAGGCAATTATCAACGTCAATCTCGACACTCTTGATTGCTATTCCGGGCAAGTTGCCGCTCCGACTGATGCCTATAAGCCAATGATTATTAAGTTTAGCGAGTATGATGATATTCCCACCACTCGCATTGAATATAGCTACTATCTTATGGCAAGAGCCGTTGGCGTAAAAATGATGCCGTCAATGCTCGTTGCCGACGGAGCTTCGGCGCATTTTTTGACTGAGCGTTTCGACCGTCGCAACAATCAAAAAGTGCATGTGCAGACTTTGGCAGCCATGATGCCGCTGTCGTCATCATACGAAGACCTATTTAGTGTGGCAAATCGGCTGAAACTTCCGCCGGCTGAGAAGCAGCAGCTTTATTTGTTGTCAGTGCTCAATGTGCTTGCCGCTAATATCGACGATCACAACAAAAACTTTAGTTTCACTATGGATGATGATGGAGTGTGGCACGTAGCTCCGGCCTACGACTTTACCTATTCTGTCGACACTTCAGCCCCGTGGTATATGAATACTCACAGCATGACAATCAACAGCCACAACCACGAAATCTCGCGCAATGATTTGTTGGCCTTGGCTCAATCTGTAGATATTAAGAAAGCAGATGCCATAATCGACAATGCAATTGCCGTGGTGAAAAATTATCGTGAGTATGCTGATTTGGCAGGCGTTGATAGCATTTGGCAAGAAAAAATATCGAGCGAAATAAGCCGTTGCTGCGAGTTGATGTGATAGCTCTCGCGGTAGGGGTGAGTGGGTGATTGGGCGACAATGTTGGGCGAAAGTTCGCTATTGTGGGGCGCGGTGGGCAAAGTTTGAGCTATTTTTCGTAACTTTGCGCCGATGTATAGAATATTTGCTCTTATTGCACTGTTTTGTGTGCTCCCAAATCTTGCTGTTGCAGAAGACCTTGCAACTGTCGACTCGCTCTCTTGCGACTCGGCCGCGTCGCTGCACTTCTGGGAAAAGGGCATCATCGGCTCGGTTTACAACTACTTTTGCGAGACAAACAAAGACCACCCCGACAAACGCTTCGACATCAGCTTTATCGGCGGCCCCCACTACTCAAGCGAGAAAGGCTTTGCCATAGCCTTGGTGGGCTCAGGTCGCTATCGCGCCTCGGCTCTAACCGACACGCTCACGCCCTATAGCAACGTCTCGCTCAAGCTACAAGTGTCGACCGGCAAACTGTACGAAGTTGCTGCCGAAGGCTACCACATATTCCGCCGCGACCGCTTCCGCATAAACTACGATGTCAGCTTCTACTCGTTCGCCGACCGCATGTGGGGCATCGGGTATGCCGAAAACCGCATCGACTCAAACGAGTGCAAATACGACCGCCTGCAAGCCCTGGCAAAAGCCGACTTTGTGGTGCGCCTGCACCGCGGCGTGTTCATCGGTCCCGCGCTATCGTTCAGCTACACCTCTGCCAGCAATATCGCCATCCCCGAGCTGTTGCGCGATCAGCAGACTCGCATATTCTCTACCGGCATCGGCGCCACATTTGTCGTCGACACGCGCGACATCCCCACTGCAGCCACCCGCGGCGTGTATCTGCGCCTTTACGGCATGGTGCATCCGCGCTTTTTGGCGAACAAATACCGCTATTCGCTTGTTGAACTCACAGCCTCAACCTACCAGCGTCTGTGGCGTGGCGGCGTGCTCGCCGAGTGCTTCCACTCGCGTCTCACCTGGGGCAACACACCCTGGTGTCGTCTCAGCTACTTCGGCGGCAGCAAGTCGATGCGCGGATATTGGGAAGAGCGCTACCGCGACAAAAAAGAAAGCGACCTCATCGTCGAGCTGCGTCAGCGCGTCTACGGCCGCCACGGCTTTGCCGTATGGGCGGGTGTGGGTGCGGTATATCCCGAATTGTCTGATTTCAAAATAAAAGAATTATTACCCAACTGTGGCGTTGGCTACCGTTGGGAATTTAAACAAGGAGTAAACGTGCGCCTCGATGTTGGTTTCGGCAAACACGAAAAAGGCGTGAATTTTAGTATTAATGAAGCATTCTGAAAACGTCTTTCAAAAGATAAAAAAAATTTTCAATAAGCCCGACACTTGGGTATGGCTTTTCGCCATACTGTTGTTAGTGCCTAATATAGCCTTGTGCGTCACCGAGCCGGTGTCGGTGCTCTCAAAGCTCACAAACCTGCTGCTGCCGCTCGGCATATACCTGCTGCTCATCAGCTTGTCGAAAAAGATTGGCCGCACAATCTTCATCATGATGATTGTGTGCGTGTTTTGCGCCTTCCAGATAGTGCTGCTCTTCCTCTACGGTCAGAGCATCATTTCTATTGATATGTTTATGAACGTTGTCACCACCAACGCCTCCGAGGCCGGCGAGCTGCTCAGCAACCTCAAGGCTGCTTTGGCTGCCGTGTTTGTGTGCTATCTGCCGCCGCTGTTCTACGCCGGTGTGGCCGTAAACCACAAATATCACGCCAAAAAGGCAACGCTGCTCCGCGCCCGCCGCGTGGGCGCAAGTCTTGCCGCACTCGGCTTGGTGACTATGTTCGGCGCCAAAGCCTTCACTGCCGACTATCGCATGAGCCACGAGCTTTTCCCCTACAACGTGGTGCGCAACCTCATCACCGCCGTCGAGCGCTCGGTTGAGTCGGCAAACTACCACGACACCTCCGCCAACTTCAGCTATGCCGTCACCACCTCGCATCCCGCCGACCAAAAAGAAGTGTATGTGTTTGTGATAGGCGAAACTTCGCGCGCTGACAACTGGCAGCTCTTCGGCTACAACCGTCCCACAAATCCGCGCCTGTCGCAGCGCCGCAACCTCACGGCTTTTGCGCACACCATGTCCGAAATTAACACCACGCACAAAAGCGTGCCCATGCTCATGTCGTATCTCAACAGCGAAAACTTCGGCGACAGCGTGGCACACTCGCGCAGCATATTTGCCGCATTCAACGACTGCAACTATGCCACGGCATTCCTCTCAAACCAGCGCCGCAACCACAGCTACATCGACTACTACGGCGAGGAAGCCAAGACCACCGTATTCCTCACCGACGACGGCGACGTGAAGCCCGACCTCAACCTCGTTGACGCCTTGCGCAACTATCTCACATCTGCATCAGCAAAAAAGATTTTCGTGGTGCTGCACACATATGGCTCGCACTTCGAATACCGCAACCGCTATAGCGCCGACATGGCATATTTCAAACCCGAAGCCTGCTCCGACGCCTCTTTCGAAAACCGTGTGCAGCTCGTCAACGCCTACGACAACACCATCCGCTATACCGATGCCGTGCTCGACGGCGTAATCTCCGTGCTCTCCTCGCTGCGCGTACCCGCAGCCATGCTCTACACCTCCGACCATGGCGAGGACATCTACGACGACGCCCGCCGCCGCTTCCTGCACTCGTCGCCCGTGCCCACCTATTGGCAATTGCACGTGCCCCTGCTGGTGTGGCTCTCGCCCGAGTACGTCGCCGCATATCCCGCGGCGCAAGTTGCCCTCATGCGCAACGCCGACAAAGACGTGTC
>CAZYNO010000041.1:0-13319 GCA_964648845.1 uncultured Bacteroides sp. | reverse complement strand
CGTCATATTCTTTGCCTGTCGACACAAATTTCACAAAGTCGCCTTTGCGGCTTGTGCCGTTTTCTATTTTGAAATACGCAATAATGCCGCGGTAGGGGTTAAACACCGAGTCGAAAATCAGCGCTTGCAGGGGAGCATCCGGGTCGCCTTGCGGTGCGGGAATACGCTCAACTATGGCGCGCAAAATTTCGGGCACGCCCTGGCCGGTTTTACCCGAGGCACGGATTATATCTTCGTGATCACAACCAAGCAATTCAACAATCTGGTCTTCCACTTCTTCGGGATTAGCCGAGTCGAGGTCGCATTTGTTTACGACGGGAATAATCTCGAGGTCGTTGTCGATAGCCATATACAAGTTTGATATGGTTTGGGCCTGAATGCCTTGCGAGGCGTCGACAATGAGCAGAGCGCCCTCGCAAGCGGCGATAGAGCGCGATACCTCATACGAGAAGTCAACGTGTCCCGGAGTGTCGATTAGATTGAGAGTATAGTTCACGCCGTCAACCTCATGTTCCATCTGTATTGCGTGGCTTTTGATGGTGATGCCACGCTCGCGCTCAAGGTCCATGTCGTCAAGCACTTGTGCCTCCATGTCTTTGGCGGCAACAGTGTGAGTGTACTCAAGCAGACGGTCGGCAAGAGTTGATTTGCCGTGGTCTATATGGGCGATTATGCAGAAATTGCGTATATGTTTCATTCGTTATAATTACATTAATAGTGCAAAGTTAGCCATTTTTAGCTATTTTTGCAAGCCAACTCCGTTTATTGCAAGGAATGACGCGCAATTGTTTAATATTCACAATGTTAAAAAAGTAAGCCGTTATCAATTTTTAACGTTGGTAATAACTTTGTAATATTTCTTTTGTTTAATTTTGCGAAAAATTCTAATTTAACCGTCATGAAAAGATACGCTTCAATAACCTTGTCGGCTGCAATCATGGCGCTTTTTTGCCTAAATACAGAGGCTCAGATTAAGAGTCCGACAGCGTCGACACCTGCTTTACCGTTTGTCATGGGGAAAAATTTAACTATAAAAAACACACAGCTTCCCTTTGAAAAACAAGTTCCAAATTTAGCGACTTCGGTGGTCGCATCCGGGCTTAGCACGCCTGAGAGCAAGCCACGCGAAGAAAGAGGAATAATGCGCGCTCCTGCCATCAACGACACTGAGACATGGAGCGATTGGTCAATCATTGGCAGTGCCACCTATCAACACGGCAATTCAAAACTTGTGTTGAACGGCGGCGAAGAGTCGTTTAAAACTAATGTATATCAGCGTTACAGCACCGTTAGCGGCCACAGCAATCTGTTTCAGCTGAAAGTTGAGAAAGCTTTCGGCGGCAAATATGACGCAATATTTTGGTATGAGCCAAGCGATGAGATTGCATGGGACGAACTCAGCGGCGAGCCCATCGACATGGCATATACCATTGAGGGATATTCGTATGCATTCAAGTCGATAGTATTCGACAAAGCATCGTTCAACCCCAACACCGGCGAGATGGTGTTCCGCACTTGGTATTCAATCAACGGCGCTGACGAGACACCGTACGGTTTTGCCGTGTACGACACCGTGCAACTCGACAACATGCCGACATACGACTTCACGCTGCAAACCGACAAAACGGTTTACACGCCCGAAGACCGCCAAGCCACAGTGTCAATCACTCACTCCGAAAATATCGGCTCGGTGCGCTATTATATGCTACCCGAGTCGGACAACGAATTCACCGGCGTGCCGTTTGAATTGACCGAGGCTGAATTTGTGCAGTGTCCGTACACCACTTTAGATGCAAGCGCAACATCGTTCAACGTTAATATTGTGGGCTATCAAAACGATAGAATATATGTGCAATTCCTCAACACACGCGGTCGTCCCGTGCAATATGCCGTGGCAACAGTATTCAGCACGCAAGAAGACGGACGCTCGTGGGAGTCGATAGGCTATGGCGACTTTGCCGACAAATCGCTCAAATCGCTGTTTTGCGACGAGGTCACCGAAGCCGAGACGTGGAAAGTTGTTGTGCAACAGTGCACCAACGACAAGTCGCTGTATCGTTTGCTCAACCCCTACACCAACGGCAATTGTCCGTACAGCAAATACACACTCAAGAGTTCACTCTCAGGCAAATATAAATATGAGGCCGACCCGCAAATCGACTACTACGTCTACTTCAAAGTCAACAACAACGACTTGACAGTTGGCAACAGCGTAGCATCATATTCATATCCCAGCGGTGCATATCTGCGCGAAACAGCCACCGGCAACCGCTTGCCGATATACGCTCAACAGTTCAACACGGTGAGCCAGGATAATATGGTGGCATCTGACGACAACACATTCACCATGCCGGGATATACCGACTTCACATTCACCGTAAGTTTTACCGGCACCAATGTTGTGGCAATAACTCCGGCAACTCCGGGCACCGACATCCGATTTAAAGTTGAGGACATGTATGGCAACGCACTCGTACCACTTGAGCCCGTTCCCGACAATCTTGTTATCAACCTCAACGAAGAATATCTTGACTCGCAAACCGAGTACAAGCTCACCATCTCGAGCTACAACCTCGACGGCATTGAACGCAACACCGAGACAATATTCTTCAACCTTAGCATGTCGAACTGGGAATATGTAGGCACCGGCAACTACAACTATAATGCCTACTATCACTTCACAGTTCCGCACGACCTATATCGCCGTCACGAACTCAAAGACGAGAACCACGAGCAATACCGTCTTGACGGTTGGTGCTTCTCGCCGAATAACAATCTTATCATTGATATTCCCGACAAGACACAAGTTGACGACAACGGCCGCATATACATACACGTTAGCCCGACTGCCACAAACATCAACGACATCAACACTGATGCATACGGCAACATTTACGCCGTTGATGCATACAACTACACCAATAACGAGCAGTTGCTAAACTCAAGCTACTTTGTGCCCGTCCTCGGCGAATTGCAGTTATACCTTGTATATTATGTATCGGGAGGCTATCTCGCCGCCGACTACGAGACATACAAGCTCGACGGCTATCCCAATGTTGAACTCATCGACAACAACCTCACTCAAACCGACGAAGGCTATCAACAAAGCGTGATTATCAACGTGGAGAACGTGGCTTACGCAAAATATGCAGTGTTCGACAACAGTCAATATAATGCCAGCGATGCCATCACCGCTCTCGGCAACCTTGAAGACGGCGTGACAACCATCACTCAACCGTCGGCTATATATTGGAACACTCCGGGCAACTACATCCTGGCCCTCACGGCCTACAACAAAGCCAACGAGGCTATCATCTCGCAGTGGTTTGCATTCAGCGTGCCCGAAAATATCGACTTGAACGATTGGACATATATCGGCAAATCAAGGATTGTTGACAACTGGATCACTCCGCGCTTCCTCAACACCGGCGAAACCAATATCAACTACGCTTGGGAAGTTGACACCTACGCCAAAGCCGACAACAACAATATTGTTGGCCTGTACAACCCCTACAGCATCGAGGCTTTCCCGTTCATCACCAAAAACCAAAACAATGTTGGCGATGCAATGGTGACCATCGACCTCTCTGACAGCTCATTCATACTTATCAACGAACAATATTCCGGTTTCAAATACGGCGCTTACGGCTCACTCCGCATCGGCAACTACGAAGGTTTCTTGTATAGCAACTTCCCGAACAAGGACTTCATAAACATGCAGATGGAGGCTTACGGCCTTGCCAAGACCACTATCAGCGACTTCAATGTCATCACTATACCCACCGGCCTGTATGGATATAGCGGCGGCTCATTCGGCTACACCTGGAGCACCGAGCAAGGCTTTATCACACTGCCTGCCGACTACTCTGCCGTGCACGATGTCATCGTGAATAGTGAGGACAGCGACGCTCCTGCCGAGTACTTCAACTTGCAAGGCATACGTGTCACCAATCCCG
The DNA here is from genome assembly GCA_964648845.1 of uncultured Bacteroides sp. GTDB lineage: Bacteria > Bacteroidota > Bacteroidia > Bacteroidales > Muribaculaceae > CAG-873. The sequence continues at coordinate 9,363 of CAZYNO010000041.1, read as the reverse complement.
AGCATGGCGTTTACATCCTCCACCAAGGCGCAAAAGCAATAAAGATTGTAAAATAATGACATAGATTTATTCAAGGGACATATATTAAATTACAGATAGGAAGAGCGACCGAATGGCTTTCGGCCGCTCTTTCTATATCCGGGCAGCTATGAAGCGACACACAGACCGACTTCGGCGACGATGTGATACGCGGTGGGGCGCTAATATCTCAGCCGGAGGCTGTACACTTTCGTTAACCTCACAGTGCCGAAGCTTGCGAAGGCTCTGTGGGGCATTACGCCCACCGCACCCATCAACGTCGGAGACGTTGCATCTTCATGACGACACGGGCTTGGTGCAACCTCTCCGAGGTAGCCGATACGAGAGGGGCGACTGCCCCACTGAGCACCGACTCCGCAGAGCTACGTCGGGCACAGTGGGGTTAACGAAAGTGTAGGCTCTTCGAGCCATCGTCGCGCGAGTCGGTATGCGCATATAGCATTGTCATGCGGGGCAGAGTGCTCGGGTAAAAACTTATATTTTTTAATGATTAGGCATGGATTTTTAGGAATTTCGTATGCATTTAACTGATTTTAGCATATTTCTAAAAGCAATTTTGAAGCAAATCTTCAATTTATTCATTTTGCTGCACAAAATTTAACCTCTCAACACCACTAATAACGTGAAACTTAGCTATAGCGTCGATTTTTTACTTATTGTCTTTTTTAACGTTGGTTAAATTTAACTTTATTAGTTATTAATTCATGCGTTTTGCATTTTTTAACGCGTAAATGTCTTGCAATTGTAACTTTTTGTCTAATTTTGCGTCGTAAATAATTCAAAACACACACAAACTATAAAAAACACACACTCAGAAGTACAAATTAAAACATACAATGGTAACCCAATAACCTTGCTCAAGTTATCCTTGAGTTTGCCAACAAAAAACACACATACAATCAATGATGACGTTATTATTTATTCGCGTTGCTAACCCAACTCCGAAAACCTATATTTCATTCCATATATAGAACAAAAAGCATTTTCTTAATCTAACATGAAGCACATATTTTTAGGAGCCCAATAACAAACTTAAAAAGCACAAATAAAGTAACTAATCTAAGAAGTGAAGTCCCGCCCCGGCTGTGAAGCCGAGGCGGGATAACCTTTTTATTATAGCAGGGATGATCAGAGGGTGGTGGCGGAGGTGTGGGTGCCGCCGAGGCTGAGCTCATACCAGGCATCAGTGTCGCCGGTCACTTCGCCGCCATAGAGCACAGAATATGCGGTGCCGGCAGTCATATCGGGCGAGCTGAACAACACAGAGGTTGTGATTTCGCCGGGGATAGAGATTGCATAGTTGAGGATGCAACTTTCGCCGAGGGCAAGCGAGATGTTTTTGCCGTTGGTGAGAGTCACGTCTTTAGCCACATGATATGCTTGCTGCGACTGAGCGTCGGGAGCAAGCAGCGCGCTATTGCCTACGCTGACAACATATCCGCCATCAATGACAGCCTGTTGGTCGGCGGGCATTGCCAAATCGGCATTGGCATTCACGCTGAGCAGGGTGCAATCGCGCACGCCAATGAAGGGCGAATTGATTGAATAGTTGTCGATAGAATAAGCATACACTTTGCCGCCGGTGAGATATACCGAATTGAGAGCATTCAAGCCCACGCCGTTAGAGTAGCTGTAGAGCTCGCCGCCGCTGACGTTCACATATCCGTCGGCATTGACGGTACGCGGAGTTGAAGTCAAGCCTTGTTCGGTGTATTCGCTACCTGTGTTTGTGCAGATAACGCTGCCGTTGTCAATTTGCACATAGCCGTCGGCATTGATGTTACGACAGCCGTTGCCGGTTGCTTTGAGGATGAGAGCGCCGCCGTGCACAACAGTGTTGATGTCACTCTTCAAGCAAGCGCTTGAACCGAGAGTGCCGTCTTCGTCGTCGATAGCAGCCGAGCCCGAGGTGTTGAGAGCGAGTAAGCCACCGTTAACAACAATATTATTGTCGGTTTTTATGCATTTTGCAGCATCACCGTCAACGTGAGCGTAGATATATCCGCCGTTAATCATCACGCCGATATTTTCGTTGGCGCTGCCTTTGGCGTGGATAGCATTTTTAGCGGCTTCAGTCACAGCGATAGTCACGCCGGGACGCACCCAGAAGTATCCGTCGATAGCGATGCCGTGGTTGTGGCGGGCAGCCACTTGCAGCAAGCCGGTGCCGCTGACAATCATGTTGCCTTCGCTGAAGAAGCAACCTTTGGCGTCTTCGGTAGCGAACGATGAGCCCGAGGTGTAGTACGACTCGGCTGTGTAAGTAGCGTCGTCGGTGAGGGTGTTGGTAGTGCCGTCGGCAAGATGCAAGAACACACGTTTTTTGCACTGGTCGTTGATGGCGGGGCCGCGGTGCGACTCGAGTTGCACGCCGTTGAGGGTGAGTTTAAATTTGTTTTTGCCGTAGATTTTGAGTGCGCCGTCAGAGCTTGCGCCGCTCACAATCATCTCAACGTTTTTCACGTTGCTGGCAGCCATATCAACAGTCACATAGGCGCCGTCGACTTTGTAGACGAGGTTGCTGACTGTCGACTCAACTTTTGCCGTAGAGCCTTCGAAGGTGACGCGTATAATCTTAGAGAAGTCGTTAGCCTCCCAATAGATCGACTTGTCGGAGCCGGCAACATCGTTTGCGGCATCGTTTGCCATAGTGCCGTCATACTCGTGTATGGCGGTGTCGTAGTCGGGAGTGAAGTCGGGGATAGAAGGCACTACCGGAGTTTCGGGTTCTTCCCATGTGAAAGGGATATCTGCGGTGCAGGCAGTGGTGAATGTCACCACCGAGAGCGATAACAATTTGTATATTGCTTTCATGATTAGTTAAATTTATATGTGTAACCCACACCGATAACATGAGAGTCAGTGCTATTGCGGCTATCAATAAAGCGATAGAACAATTGCACGCCGTTGTGTTTGTTGATTTTATATTCAGAGCCTACGGTGTAGCGCACTTTTTTGAGGTCGAAGCCCGAGAGGTCGTTATACAGCTCGCACGAAGCAAACGGGGTGAAGTGGCTTTTGCGGATGTTGTATTCAAGCTCGAGGCGAGAGCGCAGGTATCCTTTGTGTTTGCTGTTCACTTCTTGGATAAGGTCCCAAGAGTTGTCGAGAGCGTTGTAGGTGGGCACGGTGGTGCGCTCGCGGTGGTAGGTGTATTGATAGCCTTCGCGCAGCGACACAGCCAGGCGGCCGAATTTGTAGTTGCCGGTCAGCGAAGCTTGCACGCGTTGGCGTGGTTGCCAATAGTAAGGAATGTATGTGTCGTCTTCGTCATATTCGTTGCCGTTGTGTTGATATATGAAAGTATATCCAACATCGGCTTTCAAATATTTGCAGAAGCGGTAGCTAAGGTCAGCGCCTACCGACCAGCGTGCCACGTCTTCAACTTTGTCGGTGGTGCGGCACTCTACTTCAACTTCTGCCTTGAGTTTTTTGGTTATCGAGAAGTCGGCGCCTGCCGAGGTCCAAATTTCTTGTGCAGAAACAGCTGAGGCACTTGCCATTGCAAGTGCCAGAGCCAGAAAATATTTCGTTTTCATTTTTCGGGTTTAGGTAATTTGAGAAGGTGCTCAACGGTGTTAGCGCCGTCAGAGCATTCGTAGAACACCTTGAGCATAACAGTGTCGTGGAGGAAGTCGATAGCGCCAATCTCAATGCGGCGGATGTCGAGGCCTGTGCGATGGTTCAAGTCGTCGAGCAGTTCTTGGCGACGCTCGGGCACTATGAGTTCTACGCGGTCGTAGACAATGAGTTTGTCAGAGAGGTGTTTGAGTTTATGGTTGCGCTCGCAAAGCCAAATCACGAGGAGGAAGAGTGCATTGGTGACGAGCAAGTCAATGAGATTGTCTGACGAGGCAAGGGCGTTGATCACCGACACCGAGATGATGACAAAGAGATAAGTCATCTCGCGCACGGGCATCGACTCGGTCCTATACCTGATGATGCCAAAGATGGCGAACAATCCGAGAGCGAAGCCTATTTTCAGTTTCACACTTCCCAACAAGAAGATGAGGAAGAAGATAGAAAGGCTAATCAACGAAAAAGTGAAATAATAGTCTAAGCGGCGACTTTTGGGGAAGTAAAGCAAATGGATAATGCACCACACGACAACTGCGTTGAAGGCAAATCGTATGAGCAACTGCATCAGTCCGAAATAGTCGGCTGCTTGCGGGTCAAGAAATTCAAGCGATTCCATGTTTTAGAATGTAAAAATGATTGTTATGAGAATTAAATTATTGGCAATTGAGGCGCTGCACGGCACGCACCTTAGGTTTGATGCGGTTTATGCGCAGATTGGGGTTGGTGAGAGCCATGCCCATGCAATATTTGCTAAAGCCCGACGAGTGTATGCGCAGCACCTTCAGCTTTTCGAGTATCGGCGAGGCGCACATGCCGTCGCGTTTGAGCTCGATGATGGCGAGGTTTTCAAGCGAATAGTCGTTGCCGGTGAGCATGTTGTGAAACGATAGGTCGGTGTCGATTGTCAGACGCTCGGTCATGGCTTTGTTTACCAAGGTTATTCGGTTGAAGTGGTTTTGCAGCTTTGACTGTAGGTTGTCGGTGGTGTAGCGCGAGTTTTGGGCTATAAAGTCGGCATGCTCTGCCACGCTCACCTCTTGCACTTCGATGCGCTTTTTCTTGGTGCGACCTTTGTTGTTTTTGCGCTTAATCTCGAGGAAGCGCACGCCGGTCGACTCATATGTGCGTATGCGGATTTTTTGTCTAACGGCGCGCCCGTGTTGGTGCTCGTTAAACATATCGACATCTGTAGTATCGTAATACACTGTGGTATACGGCAAGTTGCGCATACCAACTGTTTCCTGCACAAAATATTCATCGTGGATGATATCAAGCAGTTTTCGCAGTTTATCAACCGTAGTGACGTACTTCACATCAATACGATTCATCAATTTCACGGCCTTCATTTCTTCCAGTGAAATTGGCAAGAAGTCTGTAAGGTTATTGATTTTCATGTCGCGACAAAGTTATAACTTTTTTCGATATTCGCGTAATAATTTATAAACAATCTGCATGTTTTTATAGCATTTTAACATCTATCTGCTACATATTATTTCGATTTAAAAACGCTACCATCCAACCTTTTAGAATATAAATTGGTTGGAGATATGGCGGTTATTTTGTATATTTGCGCCATTCGTTACCGAAACATAAAACCATAAAACATAATCAATCATGCTAAAAAAACTATTACTACGCTCAGCGGTCATTGCCGTTATGCTATTCTGGTCGGTGGCATCGTTTGCCTATCGCTATGAATATCAAACCTACAACAACGACCCCACGAAGGCCATGATATACACGCTGCCCAACGGTCTGAAGGTGTATATGTCGGTCAACAAAGATAAACCCCGCTTGCAAACGCTCATTGCCGTGCGCGTGGGCGGCAAGAACGACCCCGCCGAAACTACGGGCTTGGCGCACTATTTCGAGCACCTCATGTTTAAGGGCACTCAACAATTCGGCACACAAAACTATGCCGCCGAAAAGCCCATGCTCGACCAAATAGAGCAGCTGTTCGAGACCTATCGCGTGACCGGCGACTCGCTGCAGCGCAGGCAAATCTACCACCAAATCGACTCTATCAGCTACGCAGCGTCGCTCATAGCCATCCCCAACGAGTACGACAAGCTCATGGCAAACATAGGCTCGGAGGGCTCTAACGCCTACACAACAAACGACGAGACTTGCTACGTTGAAGACATACCCTCAAACCAGATTGAAAACTGGGCAAAGATACAAGCCGACCGCTTCATGCACCCCGTGTTGCGCGGCTTCCACACCGAGCTCGAAACAATCTACGAGGAGAAAAACATGTCGCTCACCCGCGACCAAGAGAAGGTGATTGACGCCATGTGGAACAGTCTCTATCCTCACCACCCATACGGCACACAAACCGTGCTCGGCTCGCAAGAGCACCTCAAAAATCCGTCAATCACCAACGTCAAGAAATATCACTCGCAGTGGTATGTGCCCAACAACATGGCAATAATGCTTGCCGGCGACTTCGACCCCGACAATGTCATCGACATTATCACCAAATATTTCGGCGTGATGAAGCCCAACGAAAATCTGCCGGTGCTCAAGTTTGCCGACGAAGCGCCCATCACACAGCCCATAGTGCGCAACGTAAACGGCCTCACTGCCGAAAATCTCACCCTGGCATGGCGCGTGCCCGAGAGCAAAAGTCCCGACAACACCGTGCTCAGCGTCATCAGCCAAGTGCTTTGCAACGACAAGTGCGGCATCATGGACCTCAACATCGGCCAGCCGCAGCTATTGCTCTACTACTACACATATTGCTATAATATGGCCGACAAAGGCGCATTCATCATCGGCGGTATGCCCAAAGAGGGCCAGACGCTCAACGAGGCACGCGGACTGCTGCTCGACCAAGTGGCAAAGCTGCGCAACGGCGAGTTTGACGAGAGCCTTGTGCAAGCTGTCATCACCAACATGCTGCTTTCATATCAAGAGCAGCTTGAAGACAACAACAATGTGGTGTCTCAATTCACCGACTCGTTTATCGACGGCGAAGACTGGGGCAACACCATTGCCGAGCTTGACCACCTGAAAAATATCACCAAAGCCGAGGTGGTTGCCATAGCCAACAAATATCTCGGTGCCGACAGCTATCTTGCCATCAACAAGCTGCAAGGCCCCGACGAGAACGAGCTCAAAATCGCCAAGCCGCAAATCACGCCCATAGCCACAAACCGCGATGTGCAAAGTGCATTTGTCACCAACATACAAAACACCCGGGTTGAGCCCATAGAGCCGCGCTTTGTCGACTTCAACAAAGACCTCACCCGCACAACCGCCAAAAAAGGTGCCGTTGAAGTGCTCTACACACAAAACACCACCAACGACCTCTTCAGCCTCACATTTGTCTACGACTACGGCACATTTGCCGTGCGCCCGCTGCGCCACGCCTCGGCCTACCTCAACCTGCTCAGCACCCCCGACATGACAGCCGAGCAAATCAACACTAAATTCTACGCCCTGGGGTGCGACTACTCGCTGCACATCGGCGACCGCCGCACATACATCACCCTCAGCGGCCTTGCCAAAAACATGGAGCCCGCGCTCAAACTCATGGAGCATGTGCTCAACAACGCCGTGCCCGACCAAGATATTTGGGACAACTATGCCGCCATCAACGCCAAAGATATGACCGACGCCAAACTCAACCAAAGCGCTTGCTTCAACCAATTGCGCTCATACGTGCGCTATGGCGGCGCCAACGGCAACAATCCCTTGCTCAAAGAAGTGTATAAGCCCGACGAGCTCAAGAGCCTCAACCCCAAAGACGTCACCGATGCCATCAAAGACTTCAAAAACTACAAGCACCGCGTGATATACTACGGCCCCATGGCTCAAGCCGACGTTGTGAAGCTGCTCGACAAAACGCACCAAACAGCCAAAAAGCTCGCCATTGTGCCCGTCAACCGCGTGTATGAATATGCAGTAAATGCCGAGCCTACAATCTACATTGCACCCTACGACGCCAAACAGCTCTACATGACAACCTACTCTAACCTCGGCGACAAGTTTGACGCTGCCAAAGAGTGCGACCGAAAGATGTACAACGAATACTTCGACGGTTCGATGAACTCAATAGTCTTCCAGGAGATGCGCGAGAGCCGCTCGCTCGCCTACAGCGCAAGCGCCGGCATGAATCTGCTCGGCACTCTCGCCGATTCGCCCTACGTCTACACATCGACCATCGCCACACAAAACGACAAGCTCATCGACGCCACAAATGCTTTCGCTCAAATCATCAACGAGATGCCCGAAAGCCCTGCAGCCTTTGCCATTGCCAAAAACTCGCTTGATGCACGTTTGCGCACCAAACGCACCATCAAAGACGACATTGCTTGGGCGTGGATCAACTGCCAAGACCGCAATCTCGACCACGACCTTGACGCCGACATGTTCGCCAAGCTGCCCGCCTACGAGTTGCAAAACGTCATCGACTATCAGCGCTCAAATGTTAAAGGCCGTCACTACAACTACGCCATCCTCGGCAAGATTGAAGACCTCGACATCGACTCGCTCAAAAAGCTCGGCAGCGTAGTGATCCTGTCGCTCGACGACATCTTCGGATACTAACCCACCCCTGTCGGCTGCCGACCCCGACGATACGCGCATACCGACCCCGACAGCGATGTGATACGCGGTTACCTTGTAGGTCTTATGTTTGCATTCTTGTAACTGGAATGCAAACATAAGACCTACAAGGTAACCGCGTATTGCATCGTCGCGTGGGTTGGTATGCGTGTATTGCATATCTTGTGGGTGCGCAAAACATCTTGCTTGGAGAATCTGTCTACCATCACACAGTATAGTCGCTTTGATTATACTATTGTTGATGTTGAGCGTTCTTCCAATTGCCAATTATTTACGCTCCAATTGTCTTTGCGACGGTAGTTTTCGCCAAATTGCAAGTCGAATGTAACTCTAATTGATGTTTGTTTGTTATCTTCAAATATGCTCGGATATATTGTAACATCATATCCACCGTCGTCGTTAAGCACTACTTGTTCATGAGAATATTGATTAATCATTCTAATAGTTGCATTGGGATATGCAGCCTTAATCTTATCTTCAGCCAAACTCATCGCGTATTTTTGGGCAAAGACAAAGATTGGATCGGAAACATCACCTATGACTTTCTTGATTTTTTTAACGTCATTAGTCATAGCCCAAATTTTGAAAAACAGAATAATTTGGAACACGGCTGCAGCAAGCATAATTAAAAGCATAAAAACATAGGAGCCGCTCAAGCCTGAACCTGCATCATAATTGTAGCTGTAGCTACCATAATACAATAATGTCATAGAATAAGATTGTAAGAAGTTGAACGTTGCACAAATTTAGCACAATTGTCTATAAATACAAAATATATCACCTTTATTATTGGCATCGTCGTGCGGGGCGTTGCGCGCGAGGGCAAAATAAAAAGACGCGCACCGCAAAGCGGTGGGCGTCTTTTTATTGAATTGTGAATTGTCGGATGGATGATGTATTAGGCGTTCTTCACTTTGTCAACGATAGCTTTGAAAGCTGCGGGGTTGTTGACTGCGAGGTCGGCCAAAACTTTGCGGTTGATTTCGATGCCACTCTTGTGGATCAAGCCCATGAGCTTAGAGTAAGAGAGGTCTTCGAGACGTGCTGCAGCGTTGATGCGTTGAATCCAGAGCGCACGGAAGTTGCGTTTTTTGTCTTTGCGGTCGCGATAAGCGTAAGTAAGACCTTTTTCCCATGTGTTTTTGGCAACGGTCCAAACGTTACGACGGCAACCAT
>CAZYNO010000040.1:0-13351 GCA_964648845.1 uncultured Bacteroides sp. | reverse complement strand
CTAAGAAGCTCACCAACATGCGTGCTTCGGGTGCTGACGACAAAGCTCGCATCGTGCCCCCGGTAGTATTCAGCCTCGAAGAAGCTCTCGAATACATCAAAGAAGATGAATATGTTGAGGTTACTCCTCACCACTTGCGCATACGCAAAATCATCCTCGACGAAATTGAGCGCAAACGCGCAAACCGCTAATCACATCACAAAACGCTAAAAAAGATGCAACCATTCTCGCTAAACATACGCCAAAAGTCAGTTGAATACTCAAGCCCCGTGGTGATGGGTATTCTCAACATCACTCCCGACTCATTTTTTGCCGGCTCACGCACATTCGATGCCGACGCCATTGAGCAGCGAGTGACAAAATTGCTGGCTGAGGGTGCCGACATGATCGACATCGGAGCATACTCGTCGCGCCCCGGCGCCGACGATATTTCGGCCGACGAAGAGATTGAACGCCTTGCCCGCGGCATGGAGATTTTGCGCAAGCACAGCGAAGACATTCCGGTGTCGGTCGACACCTTTCGTGCTTCAGTTGCGCGCAAAGCAATCAGCGACCTTGGCTGCGACATCGTCAACGATATTTCCGGCACCAATCTCGACCCTGCAATGGCCGAGACGGTGGCGGAGCTACGTTGCCCCTACATATTGATGCACATGCGCGGCACTCCTGCCACCATGCAGCAGCTCACCCAATACGACGACTTGACCACCGACGTGCTCGCCGAGCTTGGCGAACGCTTGCAAAAACTGGCGATGCTCGGCGTAAACGACATTATCATCGACCCCGGCTTCGGCTTTTCGAAAACACTTGAGCAAAACTACAAGCTGATGCAAAACCTGAAGACGTTCGAATTGTTCCACCGTCCGCTGTTGGTAGGCATCTCGCGCAAATCAATGCTCACACGTCTGCTCAACATCGACACCACCGAAGCGCTCAACGCCACTACAGCGCTCAACGCCTTGGCACTTGACCGCGGCGCCTCGATTTTGCGCGTGCACGACGTGGCCGAAGCACGCCAAACAGTGCAAATATATTCGCAACTTGTTGCTCAATAAACAATAATAAAAAACATTCACTTTAAACTTTACACCTCTAACGCCATGTTTGAATTCAGCATCAAAGACGCTCTCGACATATTTATAGTAGCTGTGTTGCTCTACTACGTGTTCCGCATCATGAAAGAGTCGGGCACACTCAACATATTCTATGGCATCATGGCCTTTATTGTTGTGTGGATAATAGCGTCAGAGATATTCCAATTGCGACTTATAGGCTCGATACTCGACAAGTTTATGAGCATTGGCTTGCTCATACTTGTGATACTGTTTCAAGAGCAGATAAAGCGCTTTCTCAACGAGCTTGGTAGCCACCGACGCTGGCGTTTTTTGCGCAAGATGCTGCACCATGCCGATGAAGACGAGATAGACATTCGCCGCACGGTGATGCCTATTGTGTATGCCTGCATGTCGATGTCGAAAAGCAAAACCGGTGCTTTGATTGTGGTAGAAAACTCGATGTCGCTTGACCTATACGTGAAAACCGGCGACCGCATTGATGCCAACATCAACACGCGCCTCATAGAAAACATATTTTTCAAAAACTCACCGCTGCACGACGGTGCCATGATTATTGCAAACGAAAAGATTGTGGCAGCCGGATGCATTTTGCCGGTGAGCCACGACACATCTATACCCCGCTCGCTCGGATTGCGTCACCGCTCGGCTTTGGGCATAGCTCAAGCCTCCGACGCCATGGCTATTGTTGTCAGCGAGGAGACCGGCAATATCTCTATTGCCTATCGCGGACAACTTGCCACAAAAGTGAGCAGCACCGACATAGAACATAGTCTATCGTCGATGCTGACACGTAATGTTACAGAGCGTAATTAATATTAGCCCAGATATGATTTGAGAAGCTCGCTTTTTGAGCCTTTGAGACGGTTGATAGCCTTCTCTTTGATTTGACGCACACGCTCGCGTGTGAGGTCGAATTTTGCGCCAATTTCTTCGAGAGTCATCTCCTGGCAACCAATGCCAAAGAACATTTTGATGATTTCGCGCTCGCGCTCGTGCAATTGCATGAGCACGCGGTCAACTTCGCGCGCCAACGACTCTTGTGTGAGTTGTGCGTCGGTGCCGGGAGCGTCTTCATTTGTCATCACGTCGAGCAGCGAGTTGTCTTCGCCTTCAACAAAGGGAGCGTCCATAGAGATATGGCGGCCCGACACTTTGAGCGAGTCAGCCACTTTGTCGACGGGCACATCAAGCTCGTCGGCAAGCTCTTCGGCCGAAGGACGGCGTTGGTTTTCTTGCTCAAACTTAGAGAGAGCTTTAGTGATTTTGTTGAGCGAGCCCACTTGGTTGAGGGGCAGGCGCACAATGCGGCTTTGCTCGGCAAGTGCCTGGAGGATTGATTGACGTATCCACCAAACAGCATACGAGATGAACTTGAAACCGCGAGTTTCATCAAATTTGCGAGCAGCTTTGATGAGACCGAGGTTGCCTTCGTTGATAAGGTCGGGCAACGACAGACCTTGGTTTTGATATTGTTTTGCAACAGAGACCACAAAACGGAGGTTTGCTTTAGTTAGTTTGTCGAGGGCACGCTCGTCGCCTTCACGGATGCGTTGTGCCAATTCTACCTCTTCTTCAACTGTAATAAGTTCTTCGCGACCGATTTCCTGCAAATATTTGTCAAGAGAAGCGCTTTCGCGATTAGTGATTGATTTATTAATCTTAAGTTGCCTCATTTTGTTGTCTTAACTTTGGGATTTTTTGTATGAAAAACGTGCAAAGTTACGAATTTTTTTTGGCATACACAAGCGCCCAACACGGCGCAGGCACTAACGATTGAGGTATTTTGCCAGTAGATTGTTGTAGCGCTGAGTCTTGCGGTATTCTGATATCCAACTGTTTATCTCGGCGAGCAATTGTTTATTGTTGCCACGCAAAGCCCACACCTGAAATTGAGTGAAGCTCACCGGAGTTGTGATGTCGATATTCTGATAGTTTTTTGCCATGCGCCGGGCCACGCCTTCGTTCACCACGGCACGCTCAATGTCGCCGGCGGCAATAAGCATCACAAGATGCTCGGCAGTGTATTGATGGTTTTGGCAGATGTAGATTGTGTCGCCAATCTCAGCCGAGAGATTGCGCAGACGCTCTTTGAAGGGCGAGCCTGAAGCTATCCACACCGAGTCGTTGCCGAGAGCATCGGGTGTGGAAATAAAGTTTTTGCTGTCGCGACGTTGCACCAGCACTTCGCGGTCGAGGTAGACGCGGTCGGTGAGCAGCAGCGACTCTTTGAGTTGCGACGTTGACGGCAGCGACGACACCACTATATCAAACACTCCGCTTTCAAGGCCCTGCAAGGCATAGCTCAGCGGCGCAAAAGGATGAAATTTGACGGGACGTTTGTGCATACGGCTCAAATCGTTGAGTATCTCGTAGTCGAGACCGCTGATAGTGTCGTCGGCAAGCGAATAGGCTATGGGCGAAATTTCGATGGCTATATCGAGTGTGTCCCCACCCGACTTGCGCGGAAGGTTGTCGCCGAAGGGAGTTTGCACTCTGTGCGAACATTTAAATGCGAGAAACATCACGCCGATAACAATCACCGCGGCAAGCACCAAGGTGGTGAGTCGTGGTTTGCGCATGGCAATATGTTCGCGAGTTTTCATAGCTGAGGAGTGTATGTGTTGCTGTTAGTTTGCAAAGTCGACCGACACGCCCAATTGCAAGCGGCGCGGGTTGAGGGGATAGTGCGGCAGCGAGAAATAGTTGTAGCCGGTGAGACCCTGGTTGATGTGCGAGAACATCACGTAGAAGCGAGCTTTTTTGAGCTTCATGTTGGCGTAGACATTCATAAACGGATAGTTGCCCACCTTTATTTCTTGCTGGTTAGCAAACGACATTGTTGCCGGCTGATAGTTTGGCGCATAATATTTTGTGTAGTAGTCGCAATCAACGCCAAACTGCATTTGCAGCGTTGCGATGTGGAAGAGCAAGTACAGATTTGAATATACTGCAAGTTTGGGCAAGGGTATCACGGCTTCGTCGCTAGTGGTTTGGTATGTGACACGGTTGTCCCAGTTGAGTATGCCCACGCGAAAGTTTTGCTCAAGCTGAGCCGAGAACACTTGCACGCTGCCCGAGTTTTGCACGGGCATGTAGTCGCTGCCAAAGTATATGTGATTTTGTATATTCTCAACGCCCACGTTTATGCGTGTGCCTGTGTGGGGCACCAGCAAACGTCCGCCGAATTTGAGTGTGCGCTCTTTGCCGAAATCGTTTTTCCAAACGAAGTGGTTTGAGCGATATTCGTTCATCAAAAACTGCGGGTGCTCATTGTTGAACATTGCATAGCCGTTTATAGCCACAGTGTCGCCGAAAAGTTTGAATTTTGTGGTTACAGAACCGTCAACGCGCACATCACCGGCTGCGGGGCCAACAAAGCCGAATTGTCCGGTAGCCTCGTATGTGAGCAGCGAGCCGCGCTGTTTGGTGAGCTGACCGCCAACCCAGGCAAGATTTTGTGTTGTCTTGTCGGAAATTGAATAGAAATAGTTTGGCACATCGGTGATGTCGTAGTCGCCTTGTGTGAAGTCGAAATCGTCGGGAGTCTGCGTATATTTCAGCAATTGGTGCGTGATATAAGCCGACAGACCGAATTTGGCATACTTATTAAAGCCTTCGAGCAACGACACGCCAAAGGTGTTTGAGAGGCCTACATACGATGTTTTGTCGTAGGTAGTTGTTGGGTCAAGATATGTATTTTCAAAGAATTTTGATGTCTCGGTTTTGTTGTCGTCGGTGAACACATGGCGGCCATGTTGCAAATTCAACGTCCACACAAACGATGTGACAGGGATGTATGTGCGAGTGACAATAGTGTCGTTTTCTTTTTGCTCCTCGTGCCAATATCCCACCTTGTAGCGGCTGTTGAGATAGAGCTCGCCGCCGACGATGCGCGAGTGTGCATACGACAAGTTTGTGGGGATAGATTTGCCGTTGATTGTCGACACACCGCCTTGCAACTCTGCCGGGTCGGTGATATAAAGGTCGTTGGTGATGCCGCCATTCTCTTTGTTGAGCATATTGTAGTGATTGTAGAAACCCTGAAACTCAAAGCGGTCGCCGATATACGAACCGTTGAAGCCCCAAACAAGGTCTTTTGTGGCTTGGTTTGCATACGAGCCTTTAGAATATAGATAGTCGAGCAAAGCTCCGGCTTGAGCGCGACGGTTGATATTGCCCGAGAAAGTGCCGCGCAAGCGGTCTTGGGCATTTTCCTTACCACCCGAAGCGTTATACGAGAGCAACGTCATCGGTATGCGGGTGTTGTAAAATTTCATAGTCGACAGCGACGGCAACCAAGCTTCGAGAGCGTCGCGAAAGAAGAAGTCGCTACGCTGCGAGCGGTCGAGCCAAATCATATTAGTGCCTTCGGCGCCGAGATTTCCGGTGCAAGCCCAAGCGTCGCTGACCTCTGAGGGCACAGATTGGCGCGAGTAGTTGAGCATAAGCGTGTCGATAGTGGCTTGCTCGCGCAAACCCAAGGGCGCAATCACCGACCATGCCGACGACGGCTCTACAACACGCTCTTTTTTGCCCCACAAGCTCATGGCTGTGGCAGCAATTATAGTTAATATTAATAGTTTTCTCATATTCATATACTACCGACAAAATTACAAAAAAACTTTGTAATGAAAATGCAATTTGTCATGTAAAAGCTATGATGCTGATTATTTTGTCTTTAGCGCAAGGCAGCGAGCCGCTTTTCATCGCCCACAAGCCAAAGAATGTCGCCAGCTTGCAGCTCAAGGTCGGGAGTCGGGTCGATATACTCAACATTGCGCTGCACGGCAAGGAGCAAAGCGCAGTAGTCGTTGCGCAGACGCGAGTTGCGCGGAGTTTTGCCCACAAGCACTGACGTGTCAGAGAGCATAATGGTGACAAGTTTGAAGTTTGCCGGCACCTCATTGACGTCGGGTTGGTGTTCAACCTCAACAAGATGCAACATCGAGTCGATTTGCTCGTCGGTGCCCACAACGCCGATAATATCGCCGGGAAATATGCGGTTATGGCCGCCGGGCACCACTATCACGTGCTGTCCGCGCTGTATGCTCACAATATTCACGCCATATTTTGAGCGCAGATTTGACGAGATGAGTCGCTCGCCGATAAACTCGCAGCCGGTGCCCACAGTCATGTAGGCAAGGTGGAGATCGTTGACAAGGCTGTTTTTCTTGCCCGAGCGGCGAAGGTCGCGCTCATTGAGGTTATCAAGGAAGCGGCTCTCGATTGAGAACATTTGGCGGCGCACACGTCGCGAGAACAGCAGCGCCACAATTATCAGTACAGCTATAGCCACCGATACGCCCCACGTCAGAGTGTAGGCGTGAGTGATGACGTTGACAACAAAGTAAAGGGCTATGATGAAGTTTATGATTGACAGCGCAAACACTGCAATGTTGATTGGCGGATGCTTCTTCGACTGTTTCACCGAGAGCACTCGCACAAACGGCAGCAGCATAGCCACCAAGAACGGCGACATAG
Organism: uncultured Bacteroides sp.; assembly: GCA_964648845.1. Lineage (GTDB taxonomy): Bacteria > Bacteroidota > Bacteroidia > Bacteroidales > Muribaculaceae > CAG-873. The sequence goes on along the minus strand of CAZYNO010000040.1, from coordinate 6,794 downwards.
CTCCGAGCATTGACAACATTGTGAGCATGCTGCCCCACTCCGGCGTGATTTTATCGAGCCACGGATGCACATAAGTCTGTGCAAGCAGCGATATAGCCACAAGCACAATAGTATAGATGATTGTGCGCCAGCCGTAGCGTTTGAATGCATTGGTCCAAATGTTTTCTTGCGCCTGCTCTTTTGAGGCATCGTCTTGAAAGCGGTCAATGAGGAAGCGCAGACGGTCGGGCAAATGTCGCTCTACAAATTCGTAGAACGGTGTTGACAATTTGATGAAGTATGGTGTTGTGAATGTGGTGAGCACCGACACGGCAACCACTATAGGATAGATGTTTGCTTCGAGCACACCGAGATTCATGCCGAGTGTGGCGATGATGAAAGCAAATTCACCGATTTGTGTCAGAGAGAATCCCGACTGAATAGCCACGCGCAAAGTCTGTCCGGTGACGAGCATACCAAACGAGCCGAAAACTATCATGCCCACTATCACCGTGCACGACAATATGAGTATCGACGGCCAATATTCGGCAACTATCGACGGCTGCACCATCATGCCCACCGAGATGAAAAAGACGGCGCCGAAAAGGTCTTTGATTGGTGTCACCACGTGCTCAATACGCTCGGCATAGCTTGTTCCGGCGAGTATTGAGCCCATGACGAATGCGCCCAAAGCAAGCGAAAATCCGCACGCCACCGAAAATACGGCCATGCCCAAGCATAAGCCCATCGACACAATAAGCAAGGTCTCTTGATTGAGGAAACGATGGCAGCGCTTGAATACCGACGGCAACATAAAGACGCCGACAATAAACCATATCACCAAGAAGAATACCAATTTGGCAATGCTATACAGCAATTCGCCGCCTGCCACACCGTTGCTGGTGGCTATCGACGACAATATCACCATCATCAACACGGCAAACAAGTCTTCAACGATAAGCACGGCGAGGACGAGCGAGGCAAATTTCTTTTGCCGCAAGCCCAAGTCGTTGAATGCCTTGATGATGATTGTGGTTGACGACATGGAGAGCATACCGCCGAGAAACATACTGTTTATTGCCGTGAAGCCCATGAGATGACCCAGGCAGAAGCCTACGCACATCATGCCTATCACTATAATCAGTGCTGTGACAACCGCCGAGGCTCCGGTGTTCAGCAACTTTTTAAAACTGAATTCCAAGCCAAGGGAGAACAGCAGCACTATAATGCCTATCTGTGCCCAGAAGTCTATGTTTTGCTCGGATGTCACCGACGGGATGTAGGCAAAGTGCGGGCTTGCCAAAAAGCCGGCAACAATATAACCAAGCACTACGGGTTGCTTTATCCACTTGAAAAAGACGGTGACAAAGGCGCCTAAGAGGAGTATAAAGGCAAGGTCGGTTATGAGGCTTTCAATGTTCATAGCATACGAAGAGATAGAAGGTTGCCGGGAGTGGCATATTGTTGTTATTTTAGCGTGAATTGTCGCGAAGTCAAACGGTAATTGTCGGCAAAAAGTTCAACAGTGTAGGTGCCGGGGTTGAGGGCTGTTCGCACATCGTAATAGATGTGTATGCCGGCAATTTCTTCGCCGCCATATTCAACCGACTTTTTAGCCGAGCAGCTCACTGAGCCGCCTTCGAAAGAGAATGAGCCGCCACCGTCAAGCAATTGGCCTTCGGGTGTAGTGATGCGCATATAGATAGTTTTTTGGCCAACGGGAGTTGAGTTGTTTTGGGGAATGGTGAACGATACCATCAATTGTTTTGCCTTTTGCACCTTCTTTTCGGCTTTACCTTTAGAGTTGAGGGCAGAGAGGCTGACGCCGGTGACGTTGAGTTTCTCGGCGAGAGTCATGCGCTTTGAGAGTTGCTCGTTTTGGCGCGAAGTTTCTTGCACTTGCGACGATAGGCGCTCGTTTTGGCCTTTGATTTCGGCATTTTCGGTGCGTAGAGCTTCGTTTTCTTTGTTTAGACGGTCAATCTCTTCGATGTAGTGTTTGAGCAAAGCGCGGAGAGTTTTGATTTGGCCGCGAAGGTCTTCGAGCTCTTTGGCGCTTTTGGTTTTGGTATTTTTGAGTTCGCGTTGCAGTTTTTCAACCTCAAGGCGAGCAGCTTCGTATTTTTCGGTGAGACGCATTTTAACCGAGTCTGAAACAATCATCTGACGCGGATTTTCGATGTTTGAAAATTCTTGTTCGAGGCCTTCAAACTCGCTGTTTGCAAGGTCTTGCTGCAAAGAAAGCTCGGCAGCCTCGCGAGCAGTCTTTTCAGCTTCTACAGCCTCTTTGTTAGCAGCCGACGAGATTGCGAACCACACGCCGAGGCCGATTATCACCACCAAAAGCACGGCGATAACAGCAAGCATAATGCGTTTAGAATTGTCAGGACGTTGACCAATGTTATTTTCGTTAGAATTGAGATTTTCTGTGTTCATGATTAATGTGTCTTAATTTGACTACAAAAATACAAATAAAATACAAATTAAGAGCGATAATTATTAACTTTGTAACATGAAAAAGAAAGTAACACGTCTGACCCTCATAGCCGCAGCCGTCATAATCGGCTCATTAGCAATAGCTTATCATTCTGCATTCATGCGTTACGGTGGCACTTGCGAACGTCGCATTTTCATACCGCAAAATTCTACAACACAAGCAATTAACGACACGCTCAAGAGCAATCTCGGCGACTATGGCGCCGAAGTTTACCGTCTTTGGCGCATGCGAGGCGGCGTGGTTGAGAAAGCCTACGGCTCGTACGTCATCACTCCGGGCGACAGAGCATGGTCGGTGTGCAACCGTCTGCGCTCGGGCAGCCAAACTCCGGTGCGCATAACACTCAACAATGTGCGCTTGCTCTCGGAAATTGCTCAACGCATAGGCAACAAGATGGAATGGGATGCCGACGACTTTATCACGGCCACCGACACGGTGCTGCCAAAACGCGGTTATAACGGCAGCGAAGAATTTATTGCTGCATTTGTGCCCGACACGTACGAATTTTATTGGAACGACTCGCCCGGCAAAGTTGTGAACAAACTCGCCGACGAGCGCGATAAGTTTTGGTCCGACGAGCGTCGCGCCAAAGCCGAAGCCTTGGGGCTCACTCCGGTTGAAGTGGCAACCGTGGCTTCTATTGCCGAAGAAGAGACGTCTAAAGCCGACGAGCGCGGCAAAGTGGCACGTCTATACCTAAATCGTTTGGCAACGGGCATGAAATTGCAAGCCGACCCCACGGTGAAATATGCTGTCGGCGACTTTTCGCTGCGCCGCATCAACGGCTCGCATCTCAAAGTGCAATCGCCCTACAACACCTACGCGGTGAATGGTTTGCCTCCTGGCCCTATACGCCTCGTTGAGCGTGCATCGCTCGATGCCGTGCTCGATGCACCCAAACACAACTATATCTATATGTGTGCAAGCAGCTCGTTTAACGGCTATCACGACTTTGCCGTTGACTATGCCACACACATGGCAAATGCCCGCGCATATCAAGCCGAGCTCAATCGCCGCAACATACACTGAAGCGTCGGGGCACAAAAAAGCCCCGCACAAGTGCGAGGCAAAGATAATCGTAAATATTTTATCTTATCCAAGATAAGATCGTAGTATCAAACTGTCTTGTTGCTTGAGATGGCGCAGTGCCTTTTCCTTGATTTGGCGCACACGCTCACGCGTAAGGCCAAACTTGTCGCCGATTTCTTCGAGCGACATTTCGGGACAACCAATGCCAAAGAACGAGCGGAGCACATCGCTTTCGCGTTGAGGCAAATGCTTAAGAGCGCGGTCAATTTCGTGAGCCAGTGACTCATGGTTGAGCGAAGCATCGGTGCCTGGAGCATCGTCATTGGTTAGCACATCGAGCAAGGTGTTGTCTTCGCCCTCAGAGAAGGGAGTGTCGACCGAAACACTGCGGCGTGCTGCACGCATTGACTCGGCAACTTTTTCTACGGGCACATCAAGCTCTTTAGCAATCTCGTCGGCTGAAGGTTTGCGTTCATATTGCTGCTCGAAACGTCCTACTGCCTTCTGGATTTTATTGAGTGAGCCTACCTGATTCAATGGGAGGCGCACAATGCGACTTTGCTCAGCGAGAGCTTGCAGAATAGATTGACGTATCCACCAAACAGCATACGAAATGAACTTAAAGCCACGAGTTTCATCAAACTTTTGAGCGGCTTTAATCAAACCGAGGTTGCCTTCGTTGATAAGGTCGGGCAACGCTAAGCCTTGGTTTTGGTATTGTTTAGCAACAGAGACAACAAAACGGAGATTAGCACGAACGAGGCGGTCAACGGCCGTACGGTCACCCTCACGAATGCGTCGTGCGAGCTCTACCTCGTCGTCAACAGTAATCATTTCTTCTCGGCTTATCTCCTGCAAATACTTGTCAAGTATTTCACCATCGCGTTTGGTGATAGAATTTGTAATTTTAAGCTGTCTCATGATTATGTAAATAAGATGTGTTCTATATATAACGCAATTTATATGCCTTTTAGCCACGAGATTGGCTAATTTAACTTTATTTAACCTTTACTTATATTTTGCCCAACGTAAAAGCTCCTTATAAGTCGGTTTTTTGCCATACATAAATATGCCCACACGGTAGATTTTTGCGCTAAACCACACCATGAGCAGCGTCGAAGCGTAGAGCACCACCAACGATGTTACTATCTCGAAGACTGACACACCGAATGGCAGACGTGACATCATGACCAACGGCGAGGTGAAGGGTATGATTGAGAACCATGTGGCGAGGCTTGAGTTGGGGTCGGCAACTACGCTCATTGACAATATCATGCCAATCATGATTGGAGCCACAGCCAGGGTTTGCAGCTGCGAAGCGTCTTGTATGTTGTCGACAGCCGAGCCTATGGCTGCGTAGATTGACGAGTAGAAGAGGTAGCCGCCAATGAGGAAGAGCACAAGGTACGCAAAAAGCGACATGATGTATTCGGTATCGCTGACCATATTTATCATTGCCAGCAAGTCAACATCGGCATCGGCATCGGCTGCTACACCGCCTGTCAATGCGGGCAAGCCCAACTTCATAAAGGCAAATATCAGCACCGCCCAGATTGCCACTTGCGTCACTGCCACAGAGCCTATGCCAAGTATTTTGCCAAGCATGAGGTGTGTGGGCTTAACCGACGACACCACAATCTCGAGCACTCGGTTGCCTTTTTCTTCGATGATAGAGGTCATAACCATCTGGCCGTAAAGCATGATGAACATGTAGAGCATGAACATCATAAACAGGCCAAGCATGTACGACACCATCGACGAGGTTGATTTTTGGTCGGTGCTGTCGAGGTCGAAGGTCTGCACGTTAACCTCAACTTTCACGTCCTCCATAATTTTTTTGAGGTCAGAAATTTCGTATTGCTCAATGCGACGGTCTTCGATGATATTTTCGAGTTGGTTGCGGATTTCGCTTTCGGTCTGCACCGAGAGTGAGCCGTGCGAGAAAATCAGCACATTTTGCGGATGCTGCACCACATCGGCGTTGAGCACGAGCACAGCATCGTAGTCTTCGTTGTTTTTAGCCGAGTCGACCGACTCTTTGATGGTTAAAAATTTCAAGTCGCCTTCGTTTTTGAGCTCAGAGGCGATGACTCCGGTGTTGTCGACAACAGCAATTGACTTGTTTTCGGGGCCGGTGAGCAGCATCACCATTGTTGGCAACATCATGAGTGCCACCATCAGTAGCGGCATCATAATTGTGGTGATAATGAAACTTTTGCGTGCCACGCGCTCCATAAACTCGCGGCGTATGATAAGAGATATATGTTTAAACATAGCGATATCAGCAATTTGATGCAGCATTGACTGCTTGAATGAATATATTGTCCATAGATGGCAGCAAGGGCTCGAAGCTCACAAGGTCGACAGCATTGTTGACAGTCGCGATGAGGTCGCGGCGCTGCACTCCGTTGTGCAAGTCAACGATGAGTGTTTGGCTATTGTCGAAATTGTTTTTATCTTCTTCGCCAACCACCACAGCCATGTTGCTTATGGCGGCTTTGAGAGCTTCGGCATCGCCTACGAACGACAGACGCACGTTTTTGCCGGCAAAACGGTGGCGCAACTCAGCGACGCTGCCGGTGAGGATGTTGCGCGACTTGTTTATTAGCGTGATGTTGTCGCAAAGCTCCTCAACACTGCTCATGTTGTGAGTGCTGAAAATCACGGTAGCGCCTTCGTCGCGCATACGCAAAATTTCGCGTTTGAGGATATTTGCATTTATCGGGTCGAAGCCTGAAAACGGCTCGTCAAAGATAAGCAACTTGGGACGATGCAACACGGTGATGATGAATTGCACTTTTTGAGCCATGCCCTTCGACAGCTCTTCGATCTTCTTGTTCCACCAATCGCCTATTTCGAGACGGTCGAACCACTCCTTGAGTCGCACAGTGGCTTCTTTGCGACTCATGCCTTTGAGCTGAGCAAAAAATATCGCTTGCTCGCCGACCTTCATTTTCTTGTAAAGGCCGCGTTCTTCGGGCAGATAGCCTATATTTACAATGTCGTCGGCAGTCAACGGCTTGCCATCGAGCATCACCGTGCCTGAGTCGGGGGCAGTGATATGATTGATTATGCGGATAAGCGTAGTCTTACCGGCGCCGTTAGGGCCCAGCAAGCCATACACGCTGCCCTGAGGCACTGAAATCGACACATCGTCGAGAGCCACATGATTAGTGAAAGCCTTCGTGATATTTTGCGCTTCTAAGATATTCATTTACAATAGTAAGTATTAGTTGTTTTCTATATTAGACGCAAAAATAGCAAAAAAATTACACACCGCCCACAAGTT
>CAZYNO010000039.1:9467-13386 GCA_964648845.1 uncultured Bacteroides sp. | reverse complement strand
GCGAGAGTGTAGATTTCGGGGAGTGCACCGGTGTCTTCGCCTGACACTTGCACGTAGTAGCCGTAGGTTTGTGCGTTGGTTGTACCTTCGTCAACAACGAGGTTGTAACCGCCGACTTTCGACAAGCTTGTGGTGAAGCTTGTGGCAGTAGTAGAGTAAACTTTGTTGCCGTCTTTGTCGTAGAGAGCCCAAGTTGAAGCAGCGTGTTTGGGGTCGTCGTAACCGATAGTGAACTCTTCGTTGGGTTTGATTACGCTCTTGCTGAGTGAGAAGCTGTCGTTGATAGTGTAGTTACCTTTATCCATGAGGTCGCTCCAAACAATATCGCTCTCGCTCTTCATGTCGAGGCTCACGGCGCTGACACCGAATTGCACTTTCTTGGTCGACATAGCATCGAACGGGCAGTTGAAGAGCAAACCTGCCCAAGAAGTTGTAGCGCCGATAAATTTGGCTTCGCCGCCTTCTTCGCGAGCATAGAGTTTGAACATTGAGGTCTTAACGTCGAGGTTGTAAACGGGGCCGTCGGTTTTGCTTGACTCCATTTCGAAGATAACCTTGCCGTCAACACCTTTATAGTGGTTGCCGAGCACCTTAGCTGATTTGAGCTTCGGAGCAGCGGGAGTGGCAGAAGTAACGTCGGGACGAACGATACTAACCTCACCGAGACGGATCTCTACGTCTTTAGCACCGGTGAAGTGCAAAGCGATAAGAGCGAGGGGGTTCTTAGACAATTGAGAAGCAGTCAAACCGGTGAGTTCGAATGTGGCGGTTTGCCAGTCTTGGTCGTCAACCTCAGTGTTTGAGTCGATGATGGTGAAGTTGCTTTCGCGCACGGGAGATGTCTCTGCACCTTCAACAGTAGCAACGAGCGAAACTTTGTCTACGCTACCCGAAACGAGTTTATACTTAACGGTGATAACGTCGGCACGTTGCAATTTGAATTGAGTTTTGAAGAGTTGCAAGTAGGCTTCGCTTGCAGTACCTTTGATTTGCAAGCAAGAGCCGCCGAAGTATGCATCTGTCCAAATGGGAGTAGCTGTCATGCCAACGCCTGTAGAGGCAACAGATGAAGCCATGAGAGTGGGAGTCCACCAGTAGCGCCATGTGGGCATGTAGTCTTGGATACCGATGTTGTACCAGCTGTTGCTGCTAACGCGGTCGCCCATCCAGTTGAAGAATTGACCGTTACCCATGTTGAAGTATGTGATGAACGGCTCGGTGCTGAGGTCCCAGCAAAGAGTTGACTCGGCACGTTTGAATTTAGAGATACCGAAGAATTTTTTGGTGGGATAGTGGTTGCGTTGAGTGTAAACGTCGAAGCTTACAGCGGGGTTTTGAGCGGCGTTAGAGAAGAAACGCTCGGTGTCGTAGATATAAGTAGCTTGAGTTGTCAAGGGGCTTGAACCTTTGGCTGTGCGGTTCAACCAGAACATGTTGTATTGGTGAGCGCCCCAATAGCCCATAGATATGTTGTAGTTTTGGAGGTTGGGATATGACTCACCGCTCTTGGGCTCACCACCTTGCATGTTCATACCGGCGTAAACGTAGAGGGGATCTGCGCCTTTTGACACTGCGTATGATTGGATGCCTGAGAGAAGGCTTGTCCAGTTGTAGTTGGTGAAGAGTGAAGCGCGACGTTTTTTACCGTCAGAGCTTGCGAGCATCGGGTAGTTGTTAGCATTCAAACCTGAGTCGAAGCTGATGCTACCGTTAACGTTTGTACCGTCATACCAGATATTTTCGGGGATGGGGTTGCCTTTAGCTGTGAGGTATGAGATGATGTCTTCGTGCTGTTGAGTGAGCTTTAGCATGTTTGAAGAGCCGAAGCCTGAGAACTCAGAGTTGTAGCCGAGACCGTCAACACCGTGATACCACAAGAAGTTGCCGAGGTCGTCGCTGCTAAGAGCTACTTGACCTGTGAGAGCTGTGCCCCAAGCGGTGCCTGATACTGATGCGTTGGGGATTGAAGCAACACCCGAAACGGCAACACCGTTTTTGTGTGCAACGTCGGCAAAGTTGCCGGGCACCCAACCGTGGGGCGAGGTCCAGTCGCCGTAAACGTCAACGTAGCTCCAAACAGAGAATACCTCAGAGTCGAACTCAGAGTTGGGGAGTGAGTTGAAGTTGTAACCGCCTTCGTAAGAAGTGGTGACGGGCAACCACAAGCAAAGGCGCTTGCTGTTGCTGTCGGTCAACGATTGGTTAACCTGTGTTGCGGTGTTGGTGAAGCGCACCTTGGGAGCAACACGCGAGATGAAGAAGTTTTCGTCTTCAAGGTTGAGATTACCGTTTTTGAAGTTGGTAACGTAGGTCGGCAAGGTTTGTGAGCTTGGCCAGTCAACATACCCGGTTTTGAGGCCTTGGGCAGAAACTGAACCAATAGCCAAAGCCGATAGCGATAAGGCTAATAATTTTTGTTTCATGTAAAGAAAAATAATAATTTAAGATAGTAAAATTTAATTATTTCGGTTTGTATGTTTAATCCCGATTGGTCGGTTTAGACTGACCAATCGGGGTTATTTTTACATTAGATATCGTAGTCGATAGTAACGTTCTTGAAGGTGATTTTTTGTGATACACCACCAATGAGCAATGTCACTGTGCCGCTGGCAACGTTGTTTTTGAGTGTCAAGCTTGCCTCAGATACTGTTGCTGAAGAGTCGCCTGCCATAGCGCCGCTGAAGTCGGCGGCAGTGAGTGTGCCGTTGAGCGGGCTCGACAAGGTTGACTTGGTGTAGATCCAGTATTGCTGGTTGTTGTACTCAAAGAAGAAACCAACCTTGTTGCCATCGGGATAGTAGCCGGGATAGTTGTCGTCGGTAACAGTGATATCAGAGTATCCGCTGATAACGGTAACCTCACGGCTTACGCTCAATGACTTGCCTGAAGTGCTGGTCACTGTTGCAGTGATTGTAGCCTTGCCGGCAGCCTTGGCAGTGACAGTGTTCTTGCTGCTTGTTGATGACGAAACAGAGAGCACGCTGCTGTTAGAGCTTGTCCATGTGACGGGGAATGTGTTGGCAGCGCCCGAAACAGTGCGCACGCGAGCTTCGAATGCTTCGCTTTGACCTACTGCCAACGATGACGGAGCTGAAGACCAAAGGATTTCGAGCACCTCGTCGTTGACTGTTACGTTGAAGCTCTTAGTTACGTTCATTGATGTGAGGGTAACTTTGGTGGTGCCGGGTTTCAAACCTTTGAGCAACATCAATGTGCCTTCGTATGAAACGTATTCGAGCACTGACGGGTCAGAGATGGTGACTGTGGGACGGTGGTAAGCCAACGAAGTGATCGGGTCGATAGAAACGTTGAGCTCAAGGTTACCGTTGACTGTGCAGTTGAGGTTATCCATAGTCATCGAATCATCGGCGGGCGAAACTGTGATGTTGTTTACGGGATAATCTTTATCAAAGTCTTTAACGGTGATGTAAGCTTTCATTTCGGGAGCGTCGGGGTCGGGCGAGGTGAATACAATGACTGTTTCACCGCTTTCGCGACCTGAGCGCAAGGTGAGCACGGCATCGTAGCCGTATTGGTTGTCTTGTTGCTCTTCGGCAGTGATGAGCACGTTAGAACCGCTTTCGATTGACCAAGAGTAGCAGTCGCGAGCGTTAGCGATATCTTCGGCGCGAGCACCGTCAATCATCACGCGAGCGTAGATTTTGGTTTCGGTGTTGATGTCAACTGTTTTGCGCACTTCGTAGTTGAAGCCGTAGTATTGGTCGCCGGTGGGAGGCGAAGTCATGCCGGTAACATCGGGGTCCCACATACCCACTTTGATGCTCGGGCCCATGGTCACAACGCAAGTGCCTGAAGTGGTGTCGCCACCGCCACCAACGGTGAGGGTAACATTAAATTCGCCTTGAGCACGTGAGGGGTGCACGAGCAAACCTACGCGGTGCAACTCGGCATCGTAAAC
>CAZYNO010000039.1:8158-9367 GCA_964648845.1 uncultured Bacteroides sp. | reverse complement strand
GTTTTGCCAAGCGAGCCGGGGCAAGCGGCAACGGCAGTGTTGCCGAGCGAGTCGGTGGTTATAGCGGCGATATCTTCGGCATCAACGCTCCAAGCGATGGGAGTGTCTATTTCATCACCGCTGAGGTTGGTGACGCGAGCCGAAACAGAGACGGTGTCGCCGATAACCATGCTGATTTCGGAAGGAGAAATCTCGATATATACTTCCTTGGCGCCTTCGAGTGTAGCCTCTTCAGAGCATGAAGTGAAGAGCATTGTCGATGCAACGGCGGCAAAGGCTATATGTTTGAAAAATTTCATACTATTAAAATACTAATTAGAGAAGTTGTTAGGTTTGAGCACACGAGCGCTTGAGTTGTCGGGGTTGTCGGCGGGGTCACCGAAAGTCCAAGTGTCGCTGTTATCCCAGAATACGCGAGTACCACCGTTTTGGGGGCCACCGAGAGCAGCAGCGAGCGAGCTCATTTCGAGGGCGTTGTTGGTAGTCTCTTTCAAGGGTATGCGGCGCAATTGCAACTCCCAGTCAACAGTAGCTGACATCGGGTTGAGCTTCACGGGGAACAAGCGGGGATAGCTTGTGCGACGGAATGTTGTCCATGCTTCAGCGCTGAGGGGGAAGCAAACGATGTATTTTTGAGTAATGATTTTTTCGAGCTTGGTTTCTTTGTCGTCGCTATCGTTCCATTTCACGCCAACAGTCACGCGGCCTTCGATGTTGTTATCCCAGTTGTAGGGGTCAACATAGTCAACAGCGGGGAGGTTGTCCTGAGCGAGATAGTCGTCAACCGAGCCGGCGTCGCCAAATGCAGAGAGCTCTTGGAAGCCTTTGCGGATTGCACGCTCGTAGAATTGTTGAGCTGTGCCACCCATATTCCAGCCGCGCAAAGCGCCTTCGGCTTGAAGCATGAGCACTTCGGTAACTTTCAAGAAGGGTTGTGACATTTGTTTGCAAGCTTCGCTCATGATGCCGAAGGGGCCGTAGTAGTCTTTGGTGTTGGTGGTATTGATCATAGCAATACCGTTGCGCACACCGTAGATGCTCTTATCGGCAACGATGCCACTGTTCTTTTCGGTGATGGGATATTGGAAACCTTCAAACCAGATGTTCAATGCGGGGTGATTGAAGTGTTTGAGGATGTTTTCGAGTGATGCACTGAGACGCAAGTCGTTCCAGCCTTTAGAGATTTGGTAGAGGCAGTTACCTGTGTCG
>CAZYNO010000039.1:0-8058 GCA_964648845.1 uncultured Bacteroides sp. | reverse complement strand
TTGAGTTTGAGAGTAACAGCAAAGCTGCGAGTTGTGGGCAAAGCGTAGTTATCGATACCGCTCAAACCGTTAGCTGCAGTCATTGAGATGTCGGGGTCAACAGGAGAGTTTTTGTAGAGGAAGAAGGCGTTCTTCACAGAGAATTGAGCTGTGAGGTCGCGGCCACCGCCTAACAAGTTGGGGAACAAATAGCTGAGCGAGATGTCGCGCACGCGGAAAGATGTTGCTGAGTAAACGTGATCTTCCATAGGCAGCGAACCGATTGTCTCGTAGTATTTTTGGATGCTAACCTTGCGGCCCGAGCCGTCGGGCAGATACATGAGGAGCAAGCCGTTGGGGCCTTGCAATTCGGGGTCGGCAAGAGCGGCAAGACGAGCGTCGGCAGTGCGCTGGCTCAAACCGTAAAGGTCGAGGTCGCTCTCAGTCATGCTCATCACGTTGCCACCGATGCGGCCGTCGATAAGGAAGTAGAACGAAAGGTTGCGCCAGTTGATGGTGTTGTTCCAACCAAGTTGCACGGGAGATGTTGTGTTACCAACATAAGTGTCGTATGTGCCTGAAGCCATTTGAGGTGCTGCGTTCTCGATGTCGCCTTCGTTGAGGAGCACGATGTAGCCGTTCTCGTCGCGAGCGAATGAGTTAACGTAGATGTCACCGTAGCGACCACCTTCTTTATATATAACCTTGAAGTCTTTGGGGCCGACTTGCACTTCGTAGGGAGCGCCGCTTTCGGTTTTGTAAGTTTCGAGGATGCGGTTATCGTTCCATGCTACGTTGAAGCCTGTGCGCCAAGTCCAATCTTTGTTGATGACGTAGCGGTAGCTTGCGCTGAACTCAAGACCATAGTTGCGTATTTTACCGGTGTTGACGGGTTTAGACTCGCCTGAAGCGGTGGTGATATACATGAATTGGTTTTTGAGCACCGAGTTGTAGTATGTGAGGTCGAAGTTGAATTTGTTGTTAAACATCCAAACATCAAGACCTGTTTCGAATGCACGGGTTGTTTCGGGTTGTGGGTCGTCGAAGGTCGGGGTGCGCGATGTGATTGCACCGGTGCTGAAGTTGTAGCTTTGACGAGCGTAAAGGGTGTTGGGGATGGGGTTACCTACGAGTGAGTAACTGCCGCGCCATTTGAGTTGGTTCAACCAATCATATTTGGGCAAGAACTTGTCGAGGAGCACGTTGAGACCGGCACTGTAGTAGCCGAAGCTCTTGTAGCCGGAGCCTGAGGTGAATTGTTGGAATGCTTGCGCCCACTCCAAACGGTAAGAACCGTCGAGGTAGATGCGGTCTTTCCAACCCACGCTTGCGGTGACGAATGCAGCGGCACTCCAGTCGCGGTTGTGCCATGAGTCGCTTGCGCCGGTGGTTGAAGCGTCAGAGTTTGTAGCAGAGTTTTGCGGCACGAAGGCGTTAGGCAAAGCCCAGATAGAGATGTAGGTTGAGATTGAGGTTGAACGGCTGTAGTCGCGTTTGAAGCTACCACCTGCGGCGGCAGAAACGTCGATGAGGTCGTTGAAAGTGTCGTTCCAAGTGAGCATGTGGTCGTTGTAGATTTCGCTGCTCATAGAGTTGCTTGAGTTGTATTGACCACCACGAAGGTCTAAGCCGCTGTTTGTGATGTTGAGTGAAGCGTAGCGCTCATCGAGGGTGTAGGTCTTAACGTAGTCAAGGTTGAAACGAGTTTGGTATTTCAAGTTTTTCCAAATCTTAACATCGAGGGTGATGTTGCCCAACAAGCGGTCGCGGTTGTTGGTGTTATTGATCATATTTGCAATCCAGTAGGGGTTGTTCAAATATTGGTCGTACCAAGACCATGTTTGAATGGGCTGACCGATAAGATTTGTGTTACCGCGGTCGGGGTCGCTGATGATGTTGTCGGCGGTGGTACCTGCGTGGTAGTAGTTGTTCTTGAAGTAGCGCATGTCGATATCGGCGGCTGTGCGGTAGAGCGAATAGAGCGAAGAGTTGGCACGGCCTACAACGGGAGCATTTTTGGTGCTTTGGTTAACCCAGTTGAGTGAGGTAGTGATATTGACACGTTTGTCGAAGAGTGAGAATGTCTCTTTCAACATCACGCTGTTGCGATAGAATTTGTTGGTATCAATAATACCTTGTTGATAAGTATTATTGTAGCTGAAGTATGTGCGAGAGAGGTCTGTGCCACCGCTGAGAGTAACACCGTTGTTGGTGGTGATACCGGTGCCGAAGAAGTCGCTCACGGCGTTGCGAGCCGAGTTTGTGAGCCAGGGATAAGAGGCAACGTCGTCGGCATCGCGTGTGCCGATTTGCGGGCCCCAACCGGTCATTGAGCCTGAAAGGCTGCCTGCACCAAATTGTTGTTGGATTTTGGGGTAGGTAGCGATTTGCTCGAAAGAGGTGGTAGAGCTGATGTCAACTTTCACTGCACCGCTTTGGCCGGTTTTGGTTGTGATAACGATTACACCATTGTTAGCGGCCGAACCGTAAAGAGCTGCAGCGTTCGGGCCTTTAAGAATGGTCATGCTTTCGATGTCGTCGGGGTTGATAGTGCTGAGCAAGTCGTCGCCCGAGCGAGTGCCGCCGTACACGATTTCGTCAGCGCTAACTTGCGTGCCCATACCGTCTTGCATCGGCACACCGTCTAACACGATAAGAGGTTGGTTAGTACCAAGGATTGAAGTAGAACCACGGAGTGTGATTTTAGAGGCTCCGGCGCCGGCACCCGAGTTGTTAGGGGTGATGGTCAAACCGGCACTCTTACCTTGAAGAGCGTTGACGAAGTTGTTGCTCTTGATACGAGTCACTTCGTCAGCTTTTACTGTTTGAGTGGCATAGGTCAATGTGCGAGCCTCGCGTTGGATACCCATGGCGGTCACCACAACTTCGCCAAGTTGCTCAGAGGCCATTTCGAGTTGCACGTTGAGAGGCGTACCTTCCCAAACTACGGTTAAGGGTTTATAACCCACAGCAGAGATAACGAGCTTGTCACCGCGCTTAACACCACTGATGGTGAAGTTGCCATCGAGGTCGGTCACTGAACCATACTTTGAATTGTTCTGTGCATGAACAGAAGCACCAATCATAGGTTCACCGTCTTCGTCCAAGACAGTACCGCGCGCAACAGACGACTGCTGCACGGTTGTGGTTTGCGCTTGAGCTCCAATTGACACGGTTGCGCCGGCAAGAAGGCAGGCTACCGTCATTAATTGTTTTAGCATATGTTTTTTATATAAATCAGAATATTAAGGCGTTATTTTAGTCTTAGCACATATTTTTAGTTTTAGCTTAGATTTCACAAAGTTAATATTAATTTTTAATATCACCGCCGTTTTCAGATTTTTTTTTGGCTATTTCCCTAATTATTTGTCCCGGAATGTTAAAATCGCGCTTTTTCGGCGGAAATATCGGCAAAAACCGACGTCTCTCGCGCGCGCATATTTGCAGAAGTGCACCTTTTGATGTAATTTTGTGCTATAACTAAACATTAAAAAATTCATTTCACCCACCCCTACCCCATGAAATTAAAAATAATGGCATGCGGCGGCCTCGCCGCCCTCGGCCTTAATATCGCTACGGCAGCTCACGCCGACACTCCATACTATGCCGACATGAACGTGCAAGCCGTAAACAAACTCGCTCCGCACGCTGCGCGCCTCGCCGTCCCCGGCTCGCCCTACGTGCAAAATCTCGACGGCATCTGGCAATTCTACTATTGCGACGACCACCGCACCTTGCCCGCCCTCGATGCACTGCCCTACTCCACCATCCGTGTGCCCGGCAACTGGGAGCGCCAAGGTTTTGGCACAGCTATATATGTGAACATACAATACGAATTTATGTCGTATCGTCCGCAGCCGCCGTTGCTGCCCGACGCTATCCCCGTGGGCGTGTATAAGCGCACAATAAACATTCCCGACAACTGGAGCGGCCGCGACATTGTGCTGCACGTGGGCGCCGCCAAATCGGGCATGACAGTCATTGTCAACGGCAAAGAAGTGGGATATAGCGAAGACTCTAAAAACCCCGCCGAATTTTTGCTCAACGACTATGTGAAGCCCGGCGACAACGAGCTGGTGCTCAAAATCATGCGCTGGTCAACAGGCTCATACCTCGAGTGCCAAGACTTTTGGCGCATCAGCGGCATTGAGCGCAGCGTTGAGCTATATGCGCTGCCCAAAGTGCGTCTGGCAGACTATGCCGTGATTTCTACGCTCGACGACACATACACCGACGGCAAATTCAGCCTAAAATGCAAAGTCGCCAACAACGGCACATCTAAAGCCAACGTGCCCCTCAGCTACACCCTCACCGACAACGACGGCAACGTTGTGGCTAAAGGCACAAGCACAAACAAGATGAATGCCGGGGCAAGCGTCGACGCCGAGTTTAACGCCGAGGTGCCCAACGTGAAGAAATGGTCGGCAGAGACGCCAAATCTCTACAACCTCTCGGTGGTGTGCGGCGACGACGTCACCAACTGCAAAGTTGGCTTCCGACGCATAGAGTTTGGCAACGTCAGCGACCACAACCGCAACAACCGCGTGCTGCTCTTCAACGGCAAACCTATAAAATTTAAAGGCGTGAACATGCACGAGCACAATGCCGAGACCGGACACTATGTGTCGCGCGAAGACATACTGCACGATTTGCGTCTGATGAAAGAAAACAACATCAACGCCATACGCTGCTGCCACTATCCGCAAAGCGACATGTTCTACGACCTATGCGACTCGGTGGGCATATACGTCTACGACGAAGCCAATATCGAGAGCCACGGCATGGGCTACAACCTGCGCAAAGGCGGCACCCTGGGCAACAACCCCGACTGGTTTGCCGCTCACCTCGACCGCACTCGCAACATGTTTGAGCGCAACAAAAACCACGCCTCGGTGACAATCTGGTCGCTCGGCAACGAAGCCGGCAACGGCTGCAACTTCTACGAGACTTACAAGTGGATGAAAAATGCCGACAAAGACCTCATGGCTCGCCCCGTGGTGTATGAACGCGCCGAGTGGGAGTGGAACACCGACATGTTCGTGCCCCAATATCCCGACGCCAAATGGCTGCAAACTGCCGGCAAAAACGGCACCGACCGCCCCGTGGTGATGAGCGAATATGCTCACGCTATGGGCAACTCTACCGGCGGCATCGCCCGTCAATGGGACGCCATCAACAGCTACGTTAACCTGCAAGGCGGCTTCATCTGGGACTGGATTGACCAAGGCCTCAGCGAGAAAGACGAAAACGGCCGTCTGTACTACACCTACGGCGGCGACTACGGCAGTCTGCAGCCCAACAGCGGCAACTTCAACTGCAACGGCATCGTCAACCCCGACCGCACTCCGCACCCCGGCATGGCTGAAGTGAAATATGCCTATCAAGATATGAGCTTCAAGCTCGGCGAGGGCGGCGCAATCACCCTCACCAACCTCAAATACTTCACCGACTTTGGCGACGACTACACTGTGATGTGCATAGTCAGCGAGGGCGGCGAAGAAAAATCAATAAAATTCTATCCCGTCAACCTTGCGCCGCAAGCAAGCACCACCATCACCGCTCCGGCAGTACCCACCGGTGCCGACGGCCTTATCACCGTGCGTTTGGTGCGCAAGAGCGACAAAAACGTTGTGGCAAGCGAGCAGTTTGCCGTCACCGCTCCGCAATTTGACGTTGACAACATCAACGGTGACGGCGCAGCTCTGACTCTCAATACCAAAGACAGCGAAAGCTTCACGGTGAGCTCTGCAGACGTCAAATTTGCCGTAAACCGCAAAGACGGCACAGTGACCGAATATGCCGTAAAAGGCACAAACTATGTTGCCGACAACTTTGGCCCGCGTGCCAACTACTGGCGCGGCCCCAACGACAACGACTACGGCTTTGGCAACCCCGCCCGCGCTCAAGCCTGGAAAGAAGCCTCTAAGCCCGGCGACGCCAAAGTCACCGCCAAAATGCAAGGCAACAACGCCGTGATAACCGTAGTGCGCACACTCCCCACCACCTGCACAAGCACCATAGTCTACACCGTGCACCGCGACGGCACAGTGCGCATCGACACCGAGCTCTCAGCCGCCACAAGCGACGTTGCCGCAATGCCCCGCAACGGCTTGCGCATGCGTCTGCCCAAGGATATGAACCAAGTGAGCTACTACGGCCGCGGCCCCGGCGAAAACTACAACGACCGCAATCGTGCAACCACCGTGGGCAAATATAAAACCACTGCCGACGATATGTACTACCCCTACGTGCGTCCGCAAGAAAACGGCCACCGCACCGACGTGCGCAGCCTGCGCATTGCCGACCTCGCCGGTCATGGCCTCGACATCACCGCCGACAGCCTCTTCGAATTTAATGCCCTGCGCAACAGCGTTGAAGACTTTGACGGCGAAGAAGCTCGCAACCGCGACTATCAATGGTACGACACCGACCCCAAAGAGCTGCAACACGACACCACAACCGTGGTAAACAAACGCGCTCGCCGCACTCACATCAACGACATCACCCCGCAAAACTACGTTGAGCTTTGCCTCGACGAAGCTATGCAAGGCGTGGGCGGATACGACAGCTGGGGCGCATGGCCCGACGACGACCGCATGGTGAAAGCCAACAAGCCGCGTCGCCGCACATTCGTGCTACGCCCGTTCTAAACCTCACACCACAAGAGCATAACAAGCCCGATGCGCAGCAGCGTGTCGGGCTTTTTTGTGCGCCGCCAAACAGCTAACAATTAGGGGCGTTGCAGATTTTTTCGTAACTTTGCAGAAATATTAATAGGTTTCCAATGATTCAGGTAAATAATTTAGGTATGCAGTTCGGCAAACGAACTCTCTTTCAAGACGTAAACCTCACCTTCAGCAGCGGCAACTGCTACGGCATTATCGGCGCAAACGGCGCAGGTAAGTCTACGCTGATGAAGATACTTTCGGGCCAACTTCAGCCCACTCACGGCACCGTGACTTTCGGCCCCGGTGAGCGCTTGTCAGTGCTCTCACAGGACCACTTCGAGTTTGACGAGTGCACAGTGATGGAGACGGTATTGCGCGGCCACACCGTGCTTTGGGATATCATGCAAGAAAAAGACGCCATCTACGCCAAAGCCGAATTTAGCGACGAAGACGGCATTCGTGCCGCCGAGCTCGAAGATAAATTCGCCGAGATGGAAGGCTGGAACGCCGAAAGCGACGCCGCCACTCTGCTCAGCGGTCTCGGCATCAAAGAAGACCGCCACTACATGCTCATGAAAGATATGAGCGCCAACGAAAAAGTGCGCGTGCTCCTTGCCAAAGCCCTCTTCGGCAACCCCGACAACTTGCTGCTCGACGAGCCTACCAACGACCTTGACCTTGAGACAGTGTCGTGGCTCGAAAACTATCTCTCTAACTTCGAAAATACAGTGCTTGTTGTGAGCCACGACCGTCACTTCCTCGACGCCGTGAGCACACACACTCTCGATATCGACTACAACAAAGTCACTATCTTTGCCGGCAACTACAGCTTCTGGTATCAGTCATCGCAATTGGCTCTGCGCCAACAACAAAACGCCAACAAGAAAGCTGAAGAAAAACGCAAAGAATTGCTCGAATTCATCCGCCGCTTCAGCGCCAACGTGGCTAAAAGCAAGCAAACAACAAGCCGCAAAAAGATGCTCGAAAAACTCAACGTCGAAGAGATACAACCCTCATCGCGTCGCTATCCGGGCATAATCTTCACCCCCGCACGCGAGGTTGGCAACAAGATACTTGAAGTGAAAGGCCTAAGCGCTTCAGTCGACGGCACCGTGCTCTTCAACGACGTTAATTTCCAAATCGAGAAAAACGACAAAGTGGCATTCCTCAGCCGCGACCCCCGCGCAATGACTGCCCTTTTCGAAATTATCAGCGGCAACCGCAAAGCCGACGCCGGCGAGTATGACTGGGGACAAACCATCACCACAGCCTACCTGCCCCTCGACAACAGCGCATTCTTCAACACCGACTACAATCTTGTTGACTGGCTCGGCCAATACAGCAACGACAGCTCGGAGATATACATCAAAGGCTTCCTCGGCAAAATGCTGTTCTCGGGCGAAGAGGTGCT
>CAZYNO010000038.1:2249-13852 GCA_964648845.1 uncultured Bacteroides sp. | reverse complement strand
TCGGGCGTGTCATTGACACGCTCGATGTGTTACGAGTAAAGTGTCCTTGGGACGCTAAGCAAACAAATCAAAGTTTGCGCCCGAATACCATCGAAGAGGTCTATGAACTCGCTCAAGCCCTCGCTTCTGAAAACAACGACGAGATACGCAAAGAGCTCGGCGACGTGTTGCTTCACATCCTTTTCTATGCCAAAATAGGCGACGAAAAAGGTCAGTTCGACATTGTTGATGTGGCAGATGCCCTCAACAACAAACTCATCTTCCGCCATCCCCACGTGTTTGGCGAGGTGAAGGTCAACGACGCTCACGACGTTGAGCAAAACTGGGAGCAGATAAAGCTTAAAGAAAAAGGCGGCAACAAGACTGTTTTGGCAGGCGTGCCCGCTGCTCTCCCCGCACTCATCAAAGCTTTCCGCATTCAAGAAAAAGCCGCTAACGTGGGCTTTGATTGGGAGCAGCCTCAGCAAGTCTGGGACAAGGTGCGCGAAGAGGCCGTCGAGGTTGAAACCGAAATTGCCAACAAAGACCAAGACAAAATCGAGGCCGAATTTGGCGATCTCATGTTTGCCGTCATCAACGCCGCTCGCCTTTATAATGTTAACCCCGAAAACGCTCTCGAGCGCACTAACCGTAAATTCATTGCACGCTTTAACCACCTCGAAAAACGTGCCAACGAGCATGGCCTCAAACTCAAAGATATGACCCTCGCTCAGATGGACGAATTTTGGAATGAAGCTAAATCTTTAGGCCTGTGATTGTTTGCATTACAGAGAAACCCAGTGTGGCTCGCGACATTGCCGCTATTCTTGGAGCCAATACCCGCCGCGAAGGATACTTCGAGGGCGGCAACTATTGTGTTACCTGGACATTCGGCCACCTTTGCTGCTTGAAGGAGCCGCACGACTATACTGATATGTGGAAACGCTGGAGCCTCGGTGCTCTCCCTATGATTCCACCAAAGTTCGGCATCAAACTTATTGCCGACCGCGGCATTGAGCAGCAATTCAATGTCATCAAATCGCTTATTGCCCAAGCCGACGAGGTTATAAACTGCGGTGATGCCGGGCAAGAGGGAGAATTGATACAACGCTGGGTGATGCAAAAAGCCGGCATTAAGTGCCCCGTGAAGCGCCTTTGGATTTCGTCGCTAACCGACGAGTCGATACGCAAAGGCTTCCAATCGTTAGAGCCCGAAAAAAAATTTGAGAATCTGTATCTCGCCGGCTTGTCGCGTGCCATCGGCGACTGGGTGCTGGGCATGAATGCCACGCGCCTCTACACGCTCAAATATTCAAACGGCCGCGGCAATGTGCTCTCTGTGGGACGTGTGCAAACACCCACATTGGCGCTTATCGTTGAGCGCCACTTCCAGATTGTAAACTTCAAGCCCGAAGATTATTGGGAACTCAAAACCAACTATCGCGACGTCACTTTCAACGCCACATCAGGCAAATTCAAAAAGATAGAAGACGCTCAGGCTGCATTGCAACAAATACAGTCTAAGCCATTCACCGTCGACACCGTCACTCAAAAGCAGGGCCGCGAAGCTCCTTTGCGTCTGTTCGACCTCACTTCGTTGCAGGTTGAATGTAACAAACGCTGGGGTTGGACTGCCGACGAAACTCTAAAGCTCATACAAACACTCTACGAGAAAAAGGTGACAACCTATCCGCGTGTCGACACCACATACCTCTCTACCGACATCTATCCCAAAGTGCCCGATATACTCAGCCGTATGGCTCCGTATGCCAATGTCACAGCTCCGGTATTAGCCAAGAAAATACCCATGAGCAAAAAGATTTTCGACAACAGCAAGGTTACCGACCACCATGCCATAATTCCCACCGGTGAGTCACCGCTATCGCTTGTCGGCGACGAGAAAAAGATGTATCACCTCATAGCAATGCGCTTTATTGCCGCATTCTATCCCGACTGCATATTCTCAACAACTACGGTGCTTGGCAGTGTTGAGAAGATTGGCTTTAAAGCCGTGGGCAAGGTGATTGTCGACCCGGGATGGCGTGCCCTCTTCGCTAAAGATAACGATAAGACCGACGACAAAGACAGCGAAAACGATGATAACCGTATACTTCCGCCATTTGTCGAAGGTGAGACAGGCCCGCACACCCCGGCTCTCAACAAGAAAACCACGCAGCCGCCAAAGCTATACACCGAAGGTACGCTGCTCCGTGCTATGGAGACTGCCGGTAAAAATGTTGAGGAAGAAGAGCTGCGCGAGGCTATGAAAGAAAACGGTATCGGTCGCCCGTCAACACGCTCGGCCATTATCGAAACTCTCTTCAAACGACGCTATATCAAACGCGAGCGCAAAAATATCGTGGCTACACAAGCAGGCATTGACCTGATTGCTACAATCCACGAGGAGCTGCTCAAAAGTGCCAAACTTACCGGCCTTTGGGAGAACAAACTGCGCCGCATTGAGCGCGGCGACTATTCGGCTGCCGAGTTTCTCACCGAACTCAAAACTATGGTTAGCCAGATAGTCTACAATGTGCTCAACGACAACTCTGGCTTCCAGATAAACGTGGAGCAGCCCGCGGCAAAGACTGCAAAGCCCAAAAAAGAAGCCAAGCCGCGTGCCCCGCGCAAAAAGAAAGTCACCGATTTGGCAAAAATCAAGTGCCCCAAATGCGGCAAAGGCCACATCATAAAAGGCCGCACAGCTTACGGCTGCAGCAACTACGCCAAGGGCTGTGACATGCTTTTGCCATTCACCCAATATAGTGCAGATCTAACTCCGCAAGAATTATACGATAAACTTAACGAAAAATGACGTTAAACGAAATAATACAATATGCAATAGTTGCGGTGATACTAATCCTTGCCGTAGCTCGCATAATATACAAGGCTCGCAACCGCAACGATAATTCGTGCAACAGCTGCTGCTCAAACTGCTCTGCTTCGCGCAATTGCGATAAAGACAAAAAGTAGCTTGGCGGTGCTTTAACAAAGATTTTTGCCATCTTATACGCTTTTTGCCGATTTATTCGTATATTTGCAATATTAACAATACCTATACGACTATTGCACTGTGGGTGCGTATAGCCCCTTTTAGCTTGTTATGGATACTGAACATCAATTATATCCTTTGCTCAATGCTATCAATTCGCCTGCTGATTTGCGCAAACTTCAGCAGGCTGAGCTCCCGCAACTCTGCTCCGAATTGCGAGCATTCCTCATAAAGTCTCTTTCAGAAAATCCCGGCCACTTTGCTTCAAGCATGGGGGCTGTCGAAATAACCGTTGCTCTTCACTACGTATTTAATACGCCCTACGACCGCATTGTTTGGGACGTGGGACACCAGGCCTATGCTCACAAACTGCTGACCGGACGTCGCGACCGCTTTGATACTAACCGCAAACTCGGTGGCATCAGTGGCTTCCCCACGCCCGAAGAAAGCGAATACGACACATTCACTGCCGGACACGCTTCAAACTCGATATCTGCAGCCCTCGGCATGGCTATCGCCACACAGGTGAAAGGCGAGAGCCCTCTGCGCAATGTCGTTGCTGTGATTGGCGATGCTTCAATCAGCGGTGGTCTGGCTTTTGAAGGCATGAACAATGCGGCAAATACGCCAAACAATCTCCTCATTGTGCTCAATGATAACGATTGGTCGATTGACCGCAATGTCGGTTCACTCCACTCTTATCTCACACACATCAACACTTCGCGCAACTATAACAGTATTCGCTATCGCCTGTATAAATTCCTCAAACGTCACAATCTCATCAACGACGATAAAAAAGGATTTATCTTGCGCTTCAGCAACGCCGTTAAAGCGCTCCTTGCCGGCCAACAAAACATCTTTGAAGGCTTAAATATACGCTACTTCGGCCCGTTTGACGGCCACGACATAAATAATCTTATCCGTGTTTTCAACGAGGTTAAAAACATGGAAGGCCCCAAAATTTTGCACCTCCGCACATTCAAGGGCAAGGGCTACGAACCCGCCGAGCAGGACCCTGCGCACTGGCACGCTCCCGGCAAATTCGACCCCGATACCGGCGAACGTCTTGTGTCGCAGTCTAATGCGTTGAAATATCAAGACGTTTTCGGCAAAACATTGCTCGAATTAGCCAAACAAAATGATAAGATCGTAGCCATCACCGCAGCAATGCCTTCAGGCACATCTATATCATTCATGCAAAGTGAATTGCCCAAACGTGTGTTTGATGTGGGCATCTCCGAAGGCCATGCCGTCACCTTTGCCGGTGGCCTCGCTAAAGACGGATTGCAGCCCGTTGTTGGCATCTATTCAAGTTTCTTGCAGCGCAGCTACGACCATATCATTCACGATGTGGCAATACAAAAGCTCCCCGTGGTCTTCGCCATCGACCGTGCCGGTTTGGTTGGCGATGACGGCGTGACGCACCACGGTTCGTTCGACCTGGCTTATATGCGCACAATTCCCAATATGATTGTCACCGCGCCGCGCAACGAGCACATGCTCCGCAACTTGATGCACACAGCCCTGCACAATGCCGACGGCCCGTATTCAATACGCTATCCGCGCGGCGCAGGACATATTGCCGACTGGCACAACGAGCCGCAACTCTTGCCTGTAGGCAAGGGCGAGAAGATTGCCGACGGCACCGATGCCGTTGTGCTTTCTATCGGCACCATTGCCGACAACGTAACAAAGGCGCTCGAAATGCTCAAAGCCGACGGCTTGTCGGCAGCTCACTACGATATGATATTCCTCAAGCCCATCGACACCGACATCCTTCGAGAAGTTGCCGCTATGGGCAAGCCGATTATCACTGTCGAAGACGGAACAATCAACGGTGGCCTCGGCTCGGCTGTTGCCGAGTGGCTCGCCGACAACAATATAAACTTGCCTTTAATTCGCCTTGGCTTGCCCGACGCTTTCGTCACACACGGCACAATACCGCAGTTGCAAGAAATTTGCGGCATCGACCCCAAGTCGATTTATCTAAAACTTAAGGACGCTATAAACAGATGAAAATCGTTATTGCCGGAGCCGGAGAAGTTGGCTCGCACTTAGCAAAGTTGCTCTCGCACGAAGAGCAAGACATATTAGTCATAGATGAAAACGTTGATCGCTTGAATGTGCTCGACTCTAATCTAAATCTTATGACTTTTGAGGGGTGCCCCACATCCTTCAAGACTTTGCGCGAAGCATGGGTGGGCAGTTGCGACCTGTTTATTGCTGTCACTCCTTACGAGGCCGAAAACGTGGTGGCTTGCTCAATAGCCAAAAACCTCGGCGCCGCAACAACTGTGGCACGCATCAATAGCTACGACTTCATGGAGGAGCACAACCGTCTGCACGTCAAAAAGATGGGCGTAGACCGATTGATTTATCCGGAATATCTTGCCGCACAAGAAATTCTCTCGGCTTTGAGATATCCCTGGGTGCGCAATTGGTTCGAATTGCACGACGGTGCTATCATTGTTGTAGGCGTGAAAATACGTGCCGGAGCTCCGATTGTGGGCATGCAACTCAAAGACTTTGCCAAGGTAAATCACAACTTCCACGTGTCGGCAATTAAGCGCGACCACGAAACTATCATCCCTCGCGGTAATGACTACCTCGAAGAAAACGATATACTCTACATTGCCACACTTCGCAGTCATGCCTCAGAGCTCCTTGAGTTGACCGGCAAAACAAATCGTCGCGTGAAGCGCGTGATGATTATGGGCGGCGGCAAAATTGCCGTGCGCTTTGCTGCACTTGCCGGCAATGAGTTTAAAATCAAAATTATTGATAACGATGCCGAGGTGTGCCGCTTCCTTCCCGAAAAATGTCCCGACTGCGAAATCAGCATAGGCGATGCCCGCGACATTGACGTGTTGCAAGAAGAAGGTATCAGCGACTACGACGCATTCATTGCACTATCGGGCAGCAGCGAGGCGAATATCCTCACTTGCCTGACTGCCAAAGAGATGGGTGTGCGCAAAACTATCGCCGAGGTCGAAGCTATTCAATATATCAACCAGGCTGAGAACCTCAATATTGGTACTATCATCAACAAAAAGCTCCTCGCTTCGAGTTCGATATTCCAACTGCTTCTTGATGCCGACGACTCTACATCTAAATGCTTGGCTCTCGCCGACGCCGAAGTTGCCGAAATCGATCCAAAACCCAACTCAAAGATTTGCAGCTCACCGGTCAAAGATTTGCGCTTGCCTCAGGGCATGACAATTGCCGGATTGGTGCGCGACGGCGAGGGTAGGCTGGTCGACGGTAACACTGTTATCCAACCGGGCGACCACGTTGTGGTATTCTCTCTCTCTGGTTCGCTGCACAAAATAGAACGTCTTTTCAATTAAATTCGTCACAGTGAAACACATTGAACGACCAACAATAAACTTCCCGATGGTGCTCAAAGTCACCGGCTGGCTTCTTATGATAGAAGCAGCCTTTATGCTTGTGCCAACCATCACCTGCCTGCTCTATCATGAGCACGACGCTCTGCCGTTCGCTCTTGTTGCAGCAGCCACTTGCCTTGTAGGTTTCGCTATGCGCTCTATTCGCGCAAATCACACTCACATGGCTCGCCGCGACGGCTTCTTGCTCACGGCCACGGTCTGGATTTGGTTTTCACTCTTCGGCATGTTGCCCTTCATCTTTTGCAACTCACAATTCACTGTCACCGATGCTTTCTTCGAAGCCATGTCGGGCTTCACAACAACCGGAGCATCTATGGTTGGCAACTACACTAACATAAGCCATGGCGTTGACATTTGGCGCATCCTCATGCAATGGATTGGCGGTATGGGTATAATTCTCTTCACGCTTGCCGTGATACCTATGCTCAATTCGGCGGGCGGTCTGCAAATGTTTAATGCCGAGGTTACAGGCATCACTCACGACAAACTGCGCCCCCGCATATCGTCAACCGCCAAAGCTCTTTGGGGCACGTACATCACTCTTAGTCTCGCCGGTATTATACTGTTGTGGCTCGGCCCGATGGATCTCTTTGACAGCATTTGCTATGGCTTCAGCGCCATCGCTACCGGTGGTTTTGCTCCAACTACACACACTCTCGCCGATATAAACTCAGACTACGCATGCACTATCATCATATTGTTCATGTTTCTCGGCGGTGTGAATTTCTCGCTAATATTCGGCGCAGCCTCCGGGCGCTTCAAGCCGCTCCTCAAAAACGAGGCGCTGCGTGTATATGTGCTTACAATCATACTCTATGTTGTGCTGTTCGACATCAGCACCCTCATTGAGCAGTCGGGCGTCATTTGGCAAGATATGACAATCTACCCCGCATTCCAAGTGCTTTCAACCATAACCTCAACCGGCCTCGATTGCGGCAGATTTGTATGGTTTACGCCTATAGTTGTTATACTCACCATGTCGCTGATGTTTGGCTGTGCTTGTGCCGGCTCAACTTCGGGAGGCGCAAAAATCGACCGTCTCATATTCCTGTTCAAAAATCTGCACAACGAAGTGCGCAAATGTGTGCGCCCAAACGCCGTGCTGTCAGTGAAAATTGACGGCAAAGTGAAAAGCAGCGAAATGGTTGACAAAGTCACCGCATTTATGTGCATATACGTGCTCCTTGTGTTTATAGGCACACTCATGCTCGTGGCGATGAACGTGCCACTCGAAGACTCATTCTTCACCTCGCTGTCGTGCGTTTCAAACACCGGAATCAGCGCCTCAATCATTGGCCATGGCTTCGACTTTGTCCTCATCCCCGGCTTCGGCAAGTGGGTGCTCGGCTTCCTCATGCTCATCGGCCGTCTCGAGCTCTTCACCGTCCTCCTCCTCTTCAGCCGCTCCTTCTGGCGCAAATAATCCCTCCGGTTTGCTGATTGTGGTTTAGTCGTAGTTTAGGGCAAAGGCGTCTTGATATGATATAGCTGAACGGTGGTCTTTGTTGTCAATCCAGCCCTTTTCGAGATGGCTCGTGCGAGATATTTCGCCTGCACCCATATGTGAAAATAATGCACAAACTCCGTGCTTCTTATAATGCAAGAAGTCTTCATAGAAAAGAAGTTTGGGCACAAGCCTCGATAACTGATTTTTATGGTAAGGGATAAAAAGAGAGAGACCGTTTAACTTGTAGCGTTAAACGGTCTCTCTCTCTTGGAGTGATCCGCCTGGGGCTCGAACCCAGGACCCCAACATTAAAAGTGTTGTGCTCTACCAGCTGAGCTAGCGAATCTCCTTTGGCTTGCGAGGTATCTCCCTCGCGTTTGCAGTGCAAAGTTACAAACTTTTTTTGAATTATGAAAGTCGTTTTGTAACTTTTTTGTTACAATGTATCATTCTCCTCAATAAATACATAACCCATAGGCTATACATGAAATATTTTTTGTAATTTTGTCTCTGCTAAACAATAACTATTAATTATGACATTTGAGCTTCAAGCTACATCTACCGATTGCAATGCTCGTGCCGGTTTAATCACTACCGACCACGGTCAAATTATGACCCCGATTTTTATGCCCGTTGGCACTCTTGGTTCTGTCAAGGGTGTGCATCAGCACGAGTTGCGCGACGATATAAAAGCCCAAATCATATTGGGAAACACATATCACCTCTATCTTCGTCCCGGCATTGAAATCATCGAGCAAGCCGGTGGTTTGCACAAATTCAACGGCTGGGAGCGCCCGATCCTCACCGATAGCGGCGGCTTCCAAGTATTCTCGCTCAGCGCAAACCGTAAACTCACCGAAGAGGGCGCCTACTTCCGCAGCCACATCGACGGCTCAAAGCACCTTTTCACCCCGGAGAAAGTGGTAGATATACAGCGCTCAATAGGCTCGGATATCATGATGGCGCTCGACGAATGCCCTCCCGGCACTTCCGAACGCGAATATGCTCGCAAATCGCTTGACCTCACTCTCCGCTGGATGGAGCGCGGCTGGAAACGCTACAACGAAACCGAAGGCCGCTACGGCTA
Source organism: uncultured Bacteroides sp. (assembly GCA_964648845.1). Lineage (GTDB taxonomy): Bacteria > Bacteroidota > Bacteroidia > Bacteroidales > Muribaculaceae > CAG-873. The sequence continues at coordinate 4,940 of CAZYNO010000038.1, read as the reverse complement.
TCGCCAGGCATGGTTCCCCATTGTGCAAGGTTGCACATATCCCGATTTGCGCCGCGAAAGTGCCGCTCGTGTTGCCGAGCTTGGCGCTGACGGCAATGCTATCGGCGGCTTGGCAGTAGGTGAGCCCGCCGAAGTGATGTACGACATGATAGATGTTGTCAACGAGGTGCTGCCCAAAGATCGTCCTCGCTATCTGATGGGCGTAGGCACACCTATAAATATACTCGAAGCTATCGACCGCGGCGTTGATATGATGGACTGTGTGATGCCCACCCGCAACGGCCGCAACGGCATGCTCTTCACTCCCGAAGGCACCATGAATATGCGCAACAAAAAATGGGCAAACGACTTCAGCCCCATTTGGGAAGACGGCCCCTCGTATGTTGACCGCGTATATTCGCGCGCATATCTGCGTCATCTCTTCGTTAGCGACGAACTTCTTGCTATGCAAATAGCCTCTATACACAATCTCGCATTCTACCTTTGGCTTGTAGGCGAAGCACGCAAACATATTTTTGCCGGCGACTTCCACGCTTGGAAGACCGACATGGTGCAACGTCTGGCTCGCCGCCTATAATAAAATGAAACTGAAATTTCGAAAAACTAAAGAACAAAAGCAAATACCGGCCGACGATGCCAAGCCTTCGCGCATGGCACGGCTCAAGAAGAAGCTGTCGAAAATGGTGCCGTTCACCATTCTCGACCGCTACATCTTGCGCAAATTTCTCGGCACCTACATTTTTGCTATTCTGTTGCTGTTGGCTATCATTGTGATGTTCGACATCAACGAAAAAATTGATGCTTTCCTCAAGGCGCCGCTCTCGGCAACAATCAAAGATTACTATCTCAACTTCCTGCCTTACTTTGCCAGTCAGTTCTCGCCGCTGTTCACATTCATTGCCGTGATTTTCTTCACCTCAAAGTTAGCAGGCAACAGCGAAATCATTGCGATGCTGTCAACCGGCATGAGTTTCAAACGACTGCTGCGCCCCTATCTTGTGGGTGCCACGGTGATTGCTGCCTTCACCTTTGTGCTGTCGGCATATATCATCCCTCCGGCAAATGTCAAGCGTATTGCTTATACCAACCAATACGTTAAAAATAAGCGTGTTGACTATGGCTCAAACATTATGCTTATGGTGGCTCCCGGCGAAATTGCCTATATGAACCACTATGACAATATATCTAAAACCGGCTCTAAGTTCTCGCTCGAGTCGTTCGACTCAAAAAAACGTATCGTGTCGCGTCTCACTGCTCAAACAATTGCTTGGGATACCCTCTACTCGTGGCGCGCTTACGACTATGTTATCCGCGAATTTAAAGAGGGTCGCGAATATATCACCAAAGGCCGCCAGCTCGACACAATTATCCCTATCGAGCCGCGCGACTTCCTGATTTCGGCAAACGACCACGAGATGCTCACCACACCTCAATTGCTCAGCTACGTGAATCGTCAAAAAATGCGTGGCGTGGGCAACATCCAGTCGTTTGAGGTGGAATATCATCGCCGATTTGCTATGACAGCTGCGGCATTTATCCTCACCGTCATAGGCATGTCGTTGTCTTCGCGCAAGGTGAAAGGCGGCATGGGTCTGAATATCGGCATCGGATTGGTGCTCTCGTTTAGCTATATCCTCTTTATGACTGTGACACAGACCTTTGCACTCAACGGCTTGACCTCGCCTATGGTGGCAATGTGGATACCAAACTTTTTGTACATAATAATTGCTGTGGCTCTATATCGCCGCGCCGCAAAATAACATTTACTTGAATGGAAAATAATATCGCTGCAAAGGGTGCGCTACGCATCAACTATATTGATGCCATGCGTGGCTTGACCATGATTTTAGTTGTGCTCTCACATGTATTCCTCTCTATGAGCCTGAACAACTGGGACGGCAGCCCTGTTGCGTCGATACTTATGTCGTTTCGCATGCCTCTCTTCTTTTTTGTGAGCGGATTTTTTGCTTACAAATCTTTTGAACGATGGACAAATGCCGTTGTTGCCGACATCATGGTGCGCAAACTGCGTGCACAGTTGCTGTGCCCCACAATATTCTTCATGCTCTATCAAATGGAGAAACATCTGCCCGAATTAGATATGCTTGAGCATGGATACAGCTACTTCTGGTTCACTATAGCACTTTTACAGATGTTCATCGTGTATGTGGCGCTTAATCTCGTGTCGCGTCTTGTGCGTCGAAATATCGTTGATTTCTGCCTTGTGGTGCTGAGTTTGGGGCTCTTGCCGTTAGGTTTTTACATATTCAAAGAAGGCATTGGCGTAGTGCTGTCGTGGCATCAAGTCATCATATACTTCCAATATTTTGCCGCCGGCATATTGGTGCGACGCCATTGGAATAAGTTCGAACGCATACTCTCAAGCAACGCATTTTGCACCGTCGTCATCACACTGTTTGTGGCAGGTTGCTTCAATTTCTACAGCGGCAACTATCATAAACCCGACGACATTTGGACCGGCATCACACAAGGCGTTTTGCACCGCTATTGCGGACTGTTCACCGTGCTGGCATTCTTCCACAGTCGCCGCGAATATTTCAACACCAATGCGCGCCCGGCACGCTTCTTGCGCTTCACCGGCAAGCGCACCCTCGACATCTACATGATGCACATGTTTTTCATGCCCAAACTTTGGCAAACCGGCTGGTTCGCGTGGCTCCTGCCCGCAAA
>CAZYNO010000038.1:0-2149 GCA_964648845.1 uncultured Bacteroides sp. | reverse complement strand
CACTATTCCAAGTAAATCTTTAATTTTGTGATGCAAACAACAATAGTTCACACACATTGAGCATTGTTGAGGACGGATACACCTCCCGGGCAATTCGGCTTCGGCTGAAAGAGGTGGAACGGCTCTCCTTCCTTGACTTTTTAAGTCTAAACCTTTCAACATATTTTGCGTCCCGTTTGGCAAATTTAATCAGAGTCGGCTGCTTTGGCAGTCGGGCTTAACTTGCATTAGATGCAAAATATGTTATCACTCAAATATATATATAGTTTTACGAGACGTTTCTGCAGTGCGGAGCATCTCGGCTGTTTTGTAGGTCGGCGCAGGCATTGCTCCGGCCCGAATTGTTTTGCACCAACTTACATTAAACCATCATGAATAGAAAAGCATTATTGATTAGCATTGTGGCATGTTGCGCTTCTCTGCTCAGCGTAGCGTCGCCACGAGTCACCGCCGACCAATTTGTCCCCGGTGAAGTGATTGTGAAATTTAAGACCGGCAGCAACGTTGTGATGCGTGCAAACGCCAAAGGCCGCTTCGCCACCTCGGGCGTGCAGACACTTGACGCAAAACTTACGGCTCTCGGCGTGAAGACATCCGACCAACTTATGCCGCTCACCGGCAAAACCGTAGCCTCGCACAAACTCAAAGCCATAAACGGCCGTGAGTTTAGCGACGTTGAGCTATCTACACTCTATGTCCTCAAATTTGATGCTACCGACTATGCAAAAACATCCGAGCTGGTGTCGCAACTAATGGAGCTTGACGAGGTTGAATATGCCGAGCCAAACTACATAGCCCGCACAAGCGAGGTCGGCTCGCCCACCGACCCGCTATACAGCCAGCAATGGGCAATACCTGCCATTAAGCTCGACAAACTTTGGCAGCAGAAAACCATTTCCGACCGCATGATGATTGCCATTCTCGATACCGGCATTGACATTGACCACCCCGATTTGAAAAACAATATTTGGTCAAACTACAGCGAGGTGCATGGCGCGGAAGATGCCGACGACGATGGCAACGGATTTGTCGACGACCTGCACGGCTGGGACTTTGTTAACCAAACAGGCACCATCAGCGACTACAACGGCCACGGCACACACTGCGCGGGCATTGCTGCATCAACCGGCAACAACGACATTGGCGTGATTGGCGCAAACCCCGATGCTTGGATACTTCCCGTCACCGTGATGCAGAGCAACGGCACCGGCGACATTGCCACAATAATCAAAGGTATTGACTATGCAGCCTCTATGGGCGCCGATGTCATATCTATGTCTTTCGGCACATACAGCAATTCTAAAGCGCTTGAGCAAGCTCTCGGCAAAGCCTACGACAAATCGGTACTTGTGGCTGCTGCCGGTAATGATAACCTATGCATTTATCCCCATAAATGCCCGATTAATCAACAAATCGGTGCAACATCTTTCCCCGCCGGATACACCTTTGTGCTTGGTGTGCAAGCCAGCACCTCAAACGGCGACCTCGCAAGCTTCTCAAACTATGATGAAGACGGTCCTACCTATTCAACCTTCGGCGAAGAAGACCTCTACAACTACGAAATCATTGCTCCCGGCACAAGCGTAATCAGCACTTATCCCAACGGTCAGTATAAGGCATTGAACGGCACATCTATGGCTTGCCCGCTCGTTGCCGGAGCTATCTCGCGATTGATGCAGTGCAAATCGTATGGCAACAAGGAGACTCTTTTTGCCGACATCATACATGCTTCGGGCAGCGGCGTGTTTGACGCTCTCGCCACATACAACATCACCGATGCCGAACGTGTGCCCACGCTCAACTGCATTGGCTACACTCTCGACGACTCTGACAGCGGTGACGGTGACCTCCGCGCTGATGCCGGCGAAACTCTTGCCATCTACCCGACTTTGAAAAACTTGTGGGGCTTAGCCAACAACGTGAAAATCTGGCTTACTATGGGCGAAAATGAAGATGCCTCGCTCGTAGAATTTCTTGACGATAAAGTTGACTTTGGCGTTAACCTCAACAGCTATGCCAAGGCTAAAGCTCTCACTCCGCTGCGCATAAAGATTGCCGACGAAACCGTTGACGGCCGCATCATCAAGCTGCAAATCCACGCTACCTGCGACAATATCTCTTCCGACCTCGTCCAAAACATCGAGCTGAC
>CAZYNO010000037.1:0-14090 GCA_964648845.1 uncultured Bacteroides sp. | reverse complement strand
CGCTGTCGATGCAGCTTTTGCAGAGCTCGAAGCTGTCACCGTGGTCGAGGTGAAGGGTGATTTGGGGGTGTTCCCAACCAAGTTCTTTAGCGTAAGCAACAGCACCTTGAGCCATGTAGCGAAGGAGTGTAGCGTTAGCATAGTTGCGAGCGCCTTTAGAAACTTGGAGGATAACGGGAGATTTTTCTTCAGCAGCAGCTTTGATGATTGCTTGCAACTGCTCCATGTTGTTGAAGTTGAAAGCGGGGATAGCATAGCCGCCTTTGATAGCCTTAGCAAACATCTCACGAGTGTTCACGAGGCCTAATTCTTTGTAACTTACCATTGGAATATTTATTTTATGGGTTTTTGATGTGAGTCTTAAAACTAATCTTTTTCGGTATGCAAAGATAATAATTTATTTTCAATTGGTCAACTTTGCTCTGCTCAACTTAGATGTGAAGCTCGCATTGCACGTTTTGCATCACTGTGTTGATGGCGTCGAGGTTGCCGGCGAAGGGGCCTGAGGCACCGAGTTTGAGTGTGCACATTGCAGCGGCAAATTTGCCGGCTTCGATGTATGAGGCGCCTTTTGTGCGCATATACAGATAGCCTGCCATGTATGTGTCGCCGCATCCGGTGGCATCGACAATGTCGTCGGCTTTGTAGGCGGGGATTTCGTAGAATGCGCCGTCGGCATATATCAGTGAGCCTTGGCTGCCGAGGGTGATGAGCACTTCTTTCACGCCGTATTCGGCAAGACGTGCTGCGGCAACGCGCGGGTCGGTGCATCCGGTGAGGGCTTCCATTTCGTGCTCGTTGACTTTGAGTATGTCGATATATTTGAGGGCTTCTTCTTTGCCCACCCAGTCTACGGCAAACACTTTTTCGCCGCGCACTTCGCGCAGATAGCCTTGAGCGTCGACCGACAGACGTCCTTTTGTTGACAGATATTTTATAACGTCGAGCGAGAAGTCGTCGGCAAGCAGGGTGCCGAGGTGAAAAATTTCGGCTTCAACGTCGCGCAGAGCGTCAACGGTGAAGGGGTCGGCTTTGGCGAGCACGCGCTGTGTGCGGTTGTCGCTGTTTTCGCCGTATGAGTTTTCGAAATATACAGAGTGTTTGCTGGGCATCACCGACACGGCAATGCCGCGTTTGCGTATATCTTCTACTGCTTGCATTTCGCTTTGTGCCAGGGCGGTGACAAGTGTGCACACTTTGGGGTCGAGGCTGGCTAAAGCGTGAGCAAAATAGTATGATGTGCCGCCGGGCATGTGCACTTGGTGACGAGGAGTGATAATCTTATCTAATGTTATATGCCCTACACAGCATAATTTTGATTTCATTTTCAGCATTCGAGATTTTTAAATGATAATGTGGTGCAAAGTTACGTAGTTTTTTTCTAATTATATATGTGTATGGGCAATTATTTGGCTTTCAGTGGCAAAAAATGCCCCCGAAAGGCATTGTTTTGTTATGCTTCGGGGGTAAATGTTTCGATGTGGCGCTGTTTTTTGGCTTCGTAGATTTCGTCGATAACGAAAAATATGCCGCTCTCTTCAACGTCGCCAAACTCGTAGTTTATGGCTGTGCCAAACATGCGCATTGTGGGCGACAGGCTCATGTAGGCGTTGACCAACGGTGGTATGTTGAAGCCGTAGCGATGTATCTCGCCGTTGAGCGTCTTGTAGTCTTCTTTGAATGTTTTGCCGGTGAAGAGTCGCTGCATAGCCTCAATGTCCATATTGGTTTTTAGCGCTTGCTTGGGGCGCACCAGGTTGTCGGGGTCGGGGAAGTGCTTGTGCATCAGATAGAGTATCATGTTGCGGCACTGGGGCAGGTAGCCGGGATACATTGTCACTTTGCCGAAGAGATATTTTATCTCGGGGTGTATCACTGTCAGTGCGCCAAGGCCGTCCCAAAGGTTGTCGAGGGCGTAGAGTGCTTTGGCTCCGGCGCGCGACGATTGATATTCGAGACGCACAAACGAGCGGCCGAGCTCTATGGTTTGCGGCAGATATTTCTCGATAAATTCTTGCGAGAAGTTGAACATGTGGCTTGTGGCGATGATGGGAGCGCCGTTGGCGTCGTATTGCATCTCGGCGCCGGTGATGAAGCGATAGCCTCCCAAAATCAGTCGTGCCTCGGGGTCCCACACTATCAGCTGACGGCATGGGGCGGGCATGGTGTCAAATTCGTCGATGTCGCAGGGGGTGCCTGTGCCGCCTCCGGCCGCGCGAAAAGCTATCTCGCGCAGACGACCAATTTCGCGCATGGTGTTGGGGCACTCGTGCGCGTTTAATATATAAATGAGGTTGCCGGCTTTGTTGGTTTTGCGCAACAAGCGCTCATCAGTGAGCTCGGCTTCGATAAGTGATACGTCAACAGGGTCGATGATATTGTTGCTGTTCATTTCTGATTTTTAAGGCTATAAACAATCTGTTTGATGCGTTGGGCTGTGGCAGCCGCTTGTGCGCCGTGCGAGAGCTGTCGCCAGCTAATCGTATCGCCGCAGACGATATTAAAATTACCGTTTTCCTGCTCAAAAACTTCGCGCGGCAAGCGCACCATCTCTATGTTGAGCTTGATGCCGCTGCGTTTGCGCAGACGTGCAAATTTATAAAAAAATCGCGAATTTTCGCCGCTAAAAAACACCGGAATTATATCTCGTTGATATTCAACGGCTTTGTTTACGAACATTTTTTTCCATTCAAGATCGCATATTGTGCCGTCGTCGCCAAGGCGCGACACCAGTCCGGCGGGAAATATCAGCACCGGGTTGTCTGATGCCAACACATCTTCTATGGCTTTGGCTGCCGTGCGGCTTTGTGCGCCGTGTTTATTCACCGGCACAAACACGTCGGTCAGCGGCTCTATGGCCATGAGCATATCGTTGACCACAAAGTAGACTTGCCCGCCAAAGTAGCTCTCAAAAAAGTCGATGAGCGCAAGCCCGTCGAGGCCGCCAAGGGGATGGTTGCTCACTATCAGTATGCGTCGGTGCGACTTGTCGGGCAATTTATCTTTGCCGGTGCCGGTGACTTTCACGTTTAAGTCGGCAAGCACGCCGCGGCAAAACTCGGCGCCGCGTTTGCCGTGATTGTTGTCGGAAATCGCATTCAAACGGTCGGCACAAATCACTCGCTCAAGGTAGCGCACAAGCCACTTTGGCACAAAACGAGCACGGCGTCCCAGCTTTGATGCGAGCACGGCGCCAAGGTCGATATGTGGGGCGGATGATTTGTCGTCTGTCATAGGAGCAAGCAAATATGCACTACAAAATTAATAAATCTTGCTCTAAGTAGTATAGCTTTTGTGCAAAAAAATGCACTTTTTTGCTATTACATTTTGGTTGAATAATAAAAATTTGTAACTTTGTGTAAACATAACTTTGAACGCAGAGGCTAATGACCCCCAAAAAAATCCTAACCGGCTTGGTGTTTACTGCTGCCGGTGCACTATCAGTAATGGCTCAAGAAGCCGAAAAGTCTATTTATATTCCCGAATTTCACGGCGCAATCCGTGGACGTTGGGAGTTGGCAACAGAGTCAGGCGAAAGCCGTTTTCAGGTGCGTAACGCTCGTTTGAGTGTTGAGGGTAAGGCTGCTCCGTTTATATCTTATAAAATTCAAACCGATTTGTGTGACAGAGGTCACATGAAAATCCTTGATGCATTTGGTCGCATTGCTATGGGCAAAGGACTATACGTGCAAGTTGGCCAATATCGCCAACCTTTCGGCATGGATAGCTTCCGCGCACCGAACAACTATATCTTCAGCAACCGCTCGTTCATCGGCAAATATATGTGCAATGTGCGCGGCGTAGGTGCTAAGGTTAATTATTCGATACCCAAAACGCCATTGACCGTCGAAGCCGGTGTGTGCAACCCCACATCTATCTCCGAACACGATGTTTGGGTGAAGAAATACACCTTCTCGGGCCAGGCTATCCTCAAAGCAGGCGATTTCACCGTGCAAGCCGGCATGATGACAATGCCCGACTCGCTGCGCGTAAACCTCACCAACGCCGCCGTGCTCTACAAACACGATCGTTGGACAGCCAGCGCCGAGTATATGTATCGCCACTATGCCAACAGCGACTATAAAGGCACTCACGCAGTGGTGGCTTATGCCGACTACTCAATCCCTGTCAATACACAGTTTTTTGACTTCGTGAAAGTGAATGCACGCTACGATGCCATGGGCGACTATTCTGCATCAACAACTCCTGTAGCAGTTACGAGCCAATCAAAACGCCAACGCGTCACCGTGGGCTCTACACTTACTTACAAGAAAACCAAATGGCTTGAAGCCGATTTGCGAGTGAACTTCGAAAAATACATCTATCCTTCGTCGGTCGCTTACAAAGCAACTTCGGGCGATGCCTTGACCGTTGAGTTAGCCTTCATCTTCTAAAAGGCCACCTCAGCCTTAAAGCATACCATCATTTTTGTTTTGAGCTCTATCTTCGCGAGCTCACTGCTCTTCATACTTTAATTTGTAATTTTCTATTAATACCAATCATAGCAATTGAAATTTGCCACGAAAAATATTGCCTACCTAATCAGCATGAGTGCCTACATATTGTGCACGCTGATTGCATTGCTGAGCTTGCCCGGCGCTAACGTCGTGACAAGTTTGCTTGGCTTTACTTGCGTAACTTTCATATCCACAAATGTTTACCGCTCGCTGCGCTCATACTCGCGTGTCGGCGAGATAGCTCTGTTTTTCGCCTCGCTGGTGATGACACTCGGCATTGTGGCAAACATGCACTACTTCACCGTTGTGAGTGGCGGCACGTGCGACAGTCCCGTGCTCGAAAACTTCGATGCCAATCAGATTTGGGAAGATAGCCTTGCTCACTATGGCGCATCCTCCAACTTTACGGCTGTTCGTGCGCTCTTTGGTGTGTATAGCGCCGTCTTGCTGCGAGTGTTCGGACTCTCGCTCACAGTGTTGCTCATTGCCAATATGTTTATGATACAGTCGGCTTTGGTGGTAGGCTCGCTCATTGCGCACAACCTCACCGGCGACAGTCGTCGCTCGGGCTACGCTCTCTGCGCTGCCGCAGCTGTCTGCTACCTGCTCACCATGGGCACACTGATGCTGCGCGATGCATGGGTGATATTTGCCATGGCATTGACGGCATACGGCATGACAAGCACTGCCCGCTACGGCTGGATTGCCACCCTTGTAGGCGCATTTTTAGTGTCGACAATACGTGTAAATTATGCATGGGCAATAGTGGTGGGATTGGTGTTGATGCACTTCTATCGCGACGCTCCGCAGCGCAACATCAAACGCACGGCAGCACTCATTGCCGCAGTGATATTCTTCTGGTCGATACCCACAATTTTGGCTATAACACCCACTGTGGCGGGAGTGTTTGACAAAGAGGTGCTCAATGAGTATTACAGCCTCAACCACCCGCAGCAATATGCCTACGGTGCTATCGTCGGCAATTTCATGTCGTTCCCACTATACAAAAAAATATTGTTCCTGCCCGTGTCGGCAGTAGTGCAATTTCTCATACCTTTCCCGTGGAATTTCAGCCGCGACCTTGTGTTCGGCTACTCCGAGTTTTATGCTCATATATCGTACCCGTGGTACATTTTCGGCGGAATAGTGCTCTACTACATCTGCTTTGTGCTGCGCCGAGCTCCGCGCAAAATAGCATTGCTCACACTGTGGGCACTGTTTTGTTGGGCGGTGCCGTGCGTGCTCTATGGCGGCACAGTTTCGCGCTACGGGCTCACATCGGTCATTCTTCTCGCTCCTTGTGTTGCAGAGGTTTGGGCAAACCATCTGCGACGACGCTCGTTTGTTGTGTTTGCGGCATGTTTTGTCGCAATCATGGCAACAGTATTACCTATTTGTTACTACCTACAAACCGCACACTATTAACATGAAACTATCACTTATAACAATAACAAAGAATAACCTTGCAGGGCTAAAACGCACTGTGAAGAGCATTTTGCAGCAAACAATCAGCGATGTGCAATATGTGATTGTTGACGGTGAAAGCACTGACGGCACCGCCGAATTTCTTGCCACGCTTCCTGATAATTTTAAAGTTGTTGTCGCTAAACCTATGGGTGTGTATAATGCATTGAACGAAGGTATTAAAGCTTGCGACGGCGACATCATCGGCATGTTGCATGCCGGCGACACTTTCAACCACAAAAAGATATTGCAAAAAGTTACCGAAAAATTTAACGCCGACCGTGCTCTCGGGTATCTCTACGGCGACATACACTATACAAATCACAAATACAACCGCCGCACTCGCTACTATTCGGGTGCCGACTGCAGCCTCACCACCATGCTCAGAGGCTTCGCACCGCCACACCCGTCGCTGTTCATGACCAGCAATGTGGTGCAACAAGTTGGCCCGTATCGCGAGCACTTCAAAATTGCCGGCGACTTTGATGTATTTTTGCGTCTTTTCAGCAACTCTAAAATAAAAGGCACCTATCTTCCGTTAGATATGGTAGAGATGGCACCGGGCGGCCTGTCAACTTCGCTAAAGAGTCGGCTTTATACAAATAATGTAGAAAAAGTGCAGGCTCTGCGCGAAAACGGCTACAAGTCGTTATGGCTGCACGTGTACGCCCGCTACTACTATATTATCAAAAGCACTCTATGTCAAACGAAATTAAGCCTACAGCAACTGTCTATTTTTTAGCCGACAACAGTTTCCTCCGACCATATTTTGAGCGCGAGTTTTCGGCATACGATATATCTTTCACTCTCAACGACGCAGATGCCGCAACAGATGTGGCGGTGATAGTGTCGTCAACAGATATTTACGACGTGACCGAGGGTATAAACTACGACGAAAATACGCCCATCAAAAGCGACTCACCGATATTTCGCAGCGAGCGCGCGTTTTGCAACTTTTGTGAGCGCAAAGGCATGAAACCCACCATTTTGCGCTGCGCAAACATCATCGGCACCGGCATGACAGGCTTGCCCATGCGCATGGCACACGGCATTGCTCGCGGCACAATGATGCACATCAAAGGCAACGAGGCGGTGATAAACACTGTGCACGCCATCGATGTGGCTCGTGTGGCTCGATTGCTTGCCGCCGAGGGTGGGATGTTCAACGTCACCAGCAGCGTTGACACTCGCGTTGACGACTTGCTCGACGCTCTTGCCTATCGCATAAAAAACAAAGACGTGTTTTCTCTCGGCTCAAACTGGGCGCGTATGCTCTACGGCAAATCATACTATCGCACGCTCACCACAACGCTGACATTCAACAATATGCGCATGGTGCACGCTTTGCCCGAAGATTTCAAGCTTATTGATGTTGTTACATACTTGAAAAATCACGACTACTCAAATGACGATATCTGATTTTCTCACCCTCATCGGCCAAACCGTTAAAGGCGTGGTGAAATTGTGCGCACAATCGCGCCCCACCACTCTCAAACCCTCTTCACAAAAGCAGTCAATAATAGTGATGGGCAACGGCCCGTCGCTCAAAGATACTATAGCCAACCAAGCCGACGTGTTGGCAAAGCACCCGACACTGGCGGTGAATTTTGCCGCCAACGCTCCGCAATTTGCCCACTTGCATCCGCAATACTACATCCTCGTCGACCCGTTCTTCTTCAGCGGCGGCACCGCCGACAATCTTGTGCGCCTATGGCAAAATCTTGCTGCCGTGAGCTGGGAGATGACGCTCATTGTGCCGCGCAAATACGCTTGTCGTATCCCCGCCGAAGTGTCGGCAAAGAGCAACATCACTCTCAAAACCATTAACTGTGTGGGCGTTGAAGGCTTTGATTGGTTTGAAAATCTTGCCTACAGCAGCCGTCTGGCTATGCCCCGTCCGCGCAATGTGCTCATACCCGCAATCATGGCCGCTATATGGCTGGGATACAATGATATATATATTGTTGGCGCCGACCACAGCTGGATGCAATCTATTTGGGTTGACGACCAAAACCGTGTGGTGTCGGTACAGCCTCACTTCTACAAAGACGACTCAAAAGAGCAGCAGCGCGTCAACAGCGAGTATGCCGGATATCACTTGCATCAAATCATCAACAGCTTTTATGTGGCATTCCGCAGCTATCACCGCATACAGCGCTTTGCCGCCTCGCACGGTGTGCACATCTACAACGCCACTCCCGGCAGCTTTATCGACGCATTCGCCCGAAAACCTATAGGTTAGCGGGCTGCATTCAGTGAAAAAGTGTAAGTAAAAGTGCCTGAAAAATAATAAGTGCAAAGATTTTTTTGCAGAATGATTTTTTTTTCCTAATTTTGGCGCGGATAAAAGAAAAACCAATCGGACACCATGAATGTCTTCATATCTTCAAGTGTATTGAGACGCCCGCTTAGTAAAATCTTATTCCTAAAAAAAACGAAACAATTAACATATCTCATAACCCTCTAATTCCACCATGGATCAATCAATTAAAACCACATGTCTGCATGACATACACTGCGAAATGGGCGCTTTGATGAGCCCCTTCGCCGGATTTGACATGCCCATCGAGTATGCCGGCATCGTTGCCGAGCACAATGCTGTGCGCAATCACGTTGGCGTGTTCGACGTAAGTCACATGGGCGAAGTGCTCATCACCGGCGCTGATGCTCAAAAATTTGTGAACCATATCTTCACTAACAATGTCACCACTCTCGACGACGGCGCCATACTCTATGGTATGATGCTCTATCCCAACGGTGGTGTTGTTGATGACTTGTTGGTTTATCGCCGCAAAGAGCAAGAATATTTCCTCGTTATCAATGCCGGAAATATCGACAAAGACGTTGCTTGGATCAACGACAATGCAAATGGCTTTGACGTGAACATCCAACACCTCAGCGACCGCTACGGCGAGCTTGCTATCCAAGGCCCCGAAGCCGAACGCACTCTCAAAGAAGTGCTTGGCATTGACGGCTCGGCTCTCGGTTTCTACACCTTTATGGACATCGAAAAAGACGGCGAGCAGATGGTTGTGAGCCGCACCGGATATACCGGAGAAGACGGCTTTGAAGTTTACTCTTCAAACGAGTCGACTGTGCGCTTCTGGAAAGCCCTTATGGCTGCCGGCGTGCAACCCTGTGGCCTCGGCTGCCGCGACACCTTGCGCTTCGAAGCAGGTCTGCCCCTGTATGGCGACGAACTTACCGCCGACATCACTCCCGTCGAAGCCGCTCTCTCAATGTTCTGCAAACTCGACAAAGAAGAGTTTATCGGCAAAGACGTTGTGGCAAAACAAAAAGCTGAAGGCGTGAGCCGCAAGAGCGTAGGCCTCGAAATTCAAGGCCCGGCTATCGCTCGCCACGGATACGAAGTGCTCGACGCCAACGACAATGTTGTGGGCGAAGTGACTACCGGCTACCGTTCAATCACCCTCGACAAAAACCTTGCTATGGCAATGGTAAAAATCGACAGCGCCAAACTCGGCACCGAGCTCAAAGTGCGCGTGCGCCGCAAAGTATTCCCCGCAGTCGTTATCAAAAAACGTTTCTACACTCCCAACTATAAAAAATAATCAATAACAACATAATACCACTAAACAATTTCAACCACCATGACTAAATATCTTCCCAGTCACGAGTACGCTCGTGTTGAAGGCAACTTCGCTTTCATCGGTATCTCTGCTTTTGCTGCTAAACAACTCGGCAACGTAGTCTATGTTGACATGCCCGAAGAAGGCGACGAAGTTGCTAAAGACGAAGAATTTGGCGCTATCGAAAGCGTAAAAGCTGCCAGCGACCTCTTCTCGCCCGTCAGCGGCACTGTTGTTGAAGTAAACGACGCTCTCAACGACAACCCCCGCCTCGTTAGCGACGACCCCGAAACTAACTGGATTATCAAAGTTGAGCTCTCTGACCCCTCCGAGCTCGACAGCCTCCTCGACCAAGCCGCATACGACGAACTTTGCGCTAACGAACACTAATATATACTATGGCCCAACATAGATATTTTCCGCACACAGCCGACGACGTGCAAGCCATGCTCGACCGCTGTGGCGCTCAGACTGTTGACGAGCTCTTCTCTGACATCCCTCAACAGTTGCGCATGAAAGGCGGCTACAACATCCCTGCAGAAATGAGCGAGGTTGAGTTGCGCCGCTTTTTCGACGCGCTACGTGCCAAAAACACTCCTCTGGTATGCTTTGCCGGCGCCGGTTTCTACGACCGTTATGCCCCGTCTGTGATTCCCTCGTTGATGCAACGCAGCGAGTTCCTCACCGCATACACCCCCTATCAACCCGAAATTTCTCAAGGCACACTGCAATACATCTTTGAATACCAATCAATGATGTGCGAACTCACAGGCATGGACGTGTCGAACGCTTCAATGTACGACGGCTGCACCGCTACCGCCGAAGCCATGATGATGTGCGTTGCCGCTGCTCGCAAACGCAACCGTGTGCTCATATCTGAGACCGTAAATCCCGACGTGCGCGCCGTGGTGGCTACCTATGCACGCTACCACAAAGTGCAACTCGATGTTATCCCCGCAGATAACGGCGTCACCGACCGCGCAGCAATGCAAAAGATGCTTGCCAACGGCGACGTTGCCGGCGTGATACTCGCTTCGCCCAACTACTACGGCATCCTCGAAGACTATACCGGCTTTGCCGACGACATCCACGGCGCCAAAGCTCTGCTCGTGCTCAACAGCAACGCTGCAGCTCTCGGCGTGGTGAAGTCACCTCGCGAGTGGGGCGCAGATATCGCCGTTGGCGAGGCTCAATCGCTGGGTATGCCCCTCAACTTCGGCGGCCCCTATCTCGGCTATATGTGCACCACACAAGCCCTTATGCGCAAGATGCCCGGACGTATTGTCGGCGCCACTACCGACGAAAAAGGTCAACGCGTGTTCGTGCTCACACTCCAAGCTCGCGAGCAACACATACGCCGCGAAAAAGCCACATCAAACATCTGCTCTAACCAGGGCGTTATGACCCTCTACGCCGCCATGTATCTCTCGGTGATGGGCACCGAAGGCCTGCGCGAAGTCAACGAACTCAGCTATGCCGGCGCTCACTATCTTGCCGACGAATTGGTGAAAACCGGGCTCGTCGAGCTGCAATATCCCGAGCAACCGTTCCTCAATGAGTTTGTGATTAAATGCACAAAAGTTTCGGCCGACGATATTCTCCTCGCTGCCGAGGCTCAAGGCTTCCTTGCCGGCGTCAAAGTTGCAGACAACCAACTCATGCTCGCTGTCACCGAAATGCGTACACGCGAAGAAATTAATACGCTTGTTTCAATTGTAAGTTTACTTGGTAGCGATGAATAAAGATTTTTATAGCAAACTGATTTTTGAGTGCTCTCGCCCCGGTCGCCGCGGCTATTCGCTCCCCGTCAACACTTACGCTTCATCGTTGACAAGCCTCCCCGCTGAGCTGTTGCGCTCAAAGGCTCCCGAGCTCCCCGAGGTCGACGAGCCGAGCTTGGTGCGTCACTACAACAACTTGAGCACTAATAACTTTGGCGTTGACACGGGCTTCTATCCCCTTGGCTCGTGCACAATGAAATATAACCCCAAAATCAACGAAGAAATTGCTGCCGACCCCGTAGTGGCTCACCTACACCCGGCTCAACCCGCCGAGACCGTGCAAGGTGCTCTCGAAGCCTACTACACTCTGCAACAATTGCTCGCCGAAATTGGCGGCATGAGCGAATTTACGCTCAACCCCTTTGCCGGCGCTCACGGTGAGCTCACCGGCTTGATGGTTATCCACGCCTATCACGACAGCCGCAACGACTTCAAACGCACAAAAGTTATTGTGCCCGACAGTGCGCACGGCACCAATCCCGCTTCGGCTAACGTTGCCGGATATACTATCGTTGAGGTGAAGAGCCTCGCCGACGGCACTATCGACGTTGACGACCTTGCCACAAAACTCGACGACTCTGTGGCTGCAATAATGATGACCAACCCCAACACTGTGGGTATGTTCGAAAAACACATCCCGCAGATTGCCGAAATGGTGCACGGTGTTGGCGCATTGCTGTACTACGACGGTGCTAACCTCAACCCCATGCTTGGCGTGGCTCGTCCCGGCGACATGGGCTTTGACGTGATGCACATCAACCTTCACAAAACATTCTCTACACCTCACGGCGGCGGTGGCCCCGGTGCAGGCCCCATCGGCGTGCGCGCAGGCCTCGAGCAATTCTTGCCCAACCCACGTGTGGTTTACGACGAGGAGAACGATGAATATAGCGTAGTCACCGACAACAAAGACGCCCTCGGCCGCATCTCCGGCTGGCTCGGCAACTATCTTGTTGAGCTCCGTGCTCTCGCTTATATCCTCACCCTCGGCGCTGAAGGCGTGGCACAAGTTGGCCCGTTGGCAACTCTCAATGCCAACTACATCAAAGACTCGCTCAGCGATCTATATCTGCTCCCCATACAAGGACGTTGCAAACACGAGTTTGTGTTCGACGGCATCAAAGACAAATCTACCGGCGTCACCACTCTCAACATCGCTAAACGTCTGCTCGACTTTGGCTTCCACGCTCCCACAATCTACTTCCCGCTGCTCTTCCACGAGTCGCTGATGATTGAACCCACCGAGAGCGAAAGCCGCGAGACTCTCGACCGCTTCATCGAAGTGATGCGCAACATCGCTAAAGAAGCCGCCGAAACTCCCGACGTGGTTAAAAACGCTCCTTGCACCACTCCCGTCATCCATCCCGACGATACAGAGGCTGCTCTCCACCCAATCGTTAAATGGTCTGACCTCAACAAAGCTCAATAATGGTAACTGCTGATATCGTTATTATAGGTGCCGGCCCCGGCGGCTACGAATTAGCCGCCGAGCAGGCACACGCCGGCAAAAAGGTTGTGCTCATTGAGCGCGACCTGCCCGGCGGCACCTGCCTAAACCGTGGCTGCATACCCACAAAATGCTTGTGCGCATCGGCTTCTGCGGCTCTCACAATTGCCAATGCCTCGCAATTTGGCATCGACGTGGCTGCTTTCACTCCCGACTATAGCAAGGCCGTAGAACGTATGCGCGGCATCGTTGACAGCTTGCGCGACGGTGTGCGTGCCGCCACTGCTGCATGCACTTGTGTGCAAGGCGAAGCCGCTTTCAATGCCGATGGCAACGTTGTTGTGGGCGACGAGGTATACACCGCTCCGCAAATAGTGATAGCTACGGGTTCTAAGCCCGCAGTGCTGCCCGTGCCGGGTGCCGACCTCACTATGTCGAGCGACGAATTTCTTGCTCTCGACAAGCTTCCGGCTTCTGTGGCTGTTATCGGTGGCGGTGTTATCGGCCTCGAATTTGCCTCTATCATGGCAGCATTCGGCGTCGAAGTCACTGTTATTGAATATTGCAAAGAAATACTTCCGCCTTTCGACCGTGAGATTGCCAAGCGTTTGCGCACAATGCTCACACGTCGCGGCGTGAAATTTATTGTCGGCGCTGCCGTCACGGCTGTTGCTGTCGGCGCTGACAATAGTCGCATAGTCACCTATGCCGGTAAAAAAGGCGAAGAGACTGTGCAAGCCGAGGCTGTTCTCATGGCTGTAGGCCGCCGTCCGGTGTTGCCCGCCGGTCTCGACCTCTGCGGCATCGAAGTGTCGCAACGAGGATTTATTGTTACCGACGACAAGATGCAGACCACTCGCCCCGGCGTTTATGCCATAGGCGACTGCAACGGCCGTCTGATGCTCGCTCATGCTGCCTCGGCTCAAGGTCGTGTGGCTGTGGGCGAAGACGTAGATTTAAATGTCATTCCTTCGGCAGTGTTCACTTCTCCCGAGGCCGCTATGGCTGGTCTCACCGGTGAGCAATGCGAAGCTCAAGGCATAGAATATAAGGCGGCAAAAGCTATGTTTGCCGGCAATGGCAAGGCTCAAGCTATGGGCGAGGGCGAAGGATTGGTTAAAGTGCTTTACTGTCCCAATTCGCGCAAACTCATCGGCTGCCACATTGTTGGCCCGCATGCTGCCGACCTTGTAGCCGAAACGGTTGTGGCTATCTCGCAAGGCCTAACCGTCGACCAATTGGCACATCACTTTGTGCACGGCCATCCAACGCTCAGCGAAGTGGTGATGACCGCTTGTGCCAATGCAAATTAATTTGGCAATAATAAGTAAAAATAGTTTAATGGCGGCAA
>CAZYNO010000036.1:0-14303 GCA_964648845.1 uncultured Bacteroides sp. | reverse complement strand
TTCCAGCGGAAGTTGCGCAGCGGATTGCCGTTGCTGCTCGATGTCCAGTTGTAGTTTGTGGCTAACGATAGAGTGGGGATGAGCGACATTTTTTGCACCTTCAGCGCCCGCGACAGTGTGTTGGTTTGCAAGCGTTGCAGCACCAACGACGAGTTGTTGCTGTAGTCGTTGCCAAGAGCAAGCACGTCGGCATACATTGTCTTTTCGTAGTCGGAGAGCTCGCCCGAAAACTTAAACGGAGTGTCGGCACTCACGCCCATAAGTATCAGCAGCTGCAACCGTGCCTTCTTGATTGATATGTCGGCCTGCAGCAATTCGGGCTCCACATTTTTCATTGCCACAGATGCGCGCAGCACGTCGTATTCGGAGGCGGCGCCAACGCTGTTTTGTTTGCTGTATATGTCGTAGGTGAGGGCTGCCATGTCGTAGCTCTCTTGTATCACTTTCTTAGAGTCGTTGGCAAGCAGCAGTGCGTAGTATGCATTTTTCACCTGGTTCACAAGGTCGAGGCGCGAGGCGCGAGCTTGCTCCACGCTTTGCGCTATCTGGCTGTCGCTGAGCTTTAGCGATTGCCACAGCTGAGGCGCTATCAAGGGCATTGATGCGGTGAAGCCGAGCTGGAACGAGTTGTCCAAGCCCATCTTGATGCCGTTGCTCATGCTCGACGAGCTTGATGACGACTCTGAGTCGTCGTCGCCTGTCGAGTCGTCGTCGCTTGAGCTGCCGCCCAGGCCTGAGAAAGCATCCATATTCATATACGCAACCTGCTTTGCCAGCATACGGTTGTAGGTGGCATCGAAACTTATTGATGGCAGAAGCTGACCCAACACTTCTTTTTTGGAGTAGTCAACACGAGTCACATCAAGGTCGGCAACTTTTATTGTAGGGCTTTCGCTCAAGGCTATGCGCACGCAATCGTCGAGTGTGAGCGTCACTGAGTCGGCGGGTGCGCTCTCAGCAGCTGCAGTCACAGCAAAAAATACGGAGACAAGCGAGGCAATATGTCGTTTTTTCATAAGGTTGAAGAAGAAATATTTTTGATAAATAGTAGGTATTCACGCAAAATTAGTTTAAGTTGCTCACATATACCTATAAAATAATATTAAAAAACGATGTTGTTCGCATTTTGACTACATATGTTGCTAAAATTGCCAATTTATTTTCTGCCCGACAACTTGCTCGGCCCGGAGTTGCACGATTATGCTATTTTTGCTAAATTTGCAAATAGAACATAAAATACAAACTTAAAAAAAATACAACAATCCATGAATTTTGCCAAGCAAATCATCCTACCGCTTTCGCTGGCTGCATGTTGCACTTTGCCGGCGTTGGCCCAAGACACTTTTGACTTGAATTCGCAACGCAAGGAGGAGCAAGTTGTTAACCGTGTGCCCGGCCACAAAGTTGATCATAAAGGTCTGGTTATCAACCCCACACCTCAAAATGCCGATATCGACTTCAACACTCGTCTCGATGCTTCGGCAGGCATCGCCGTCAAAGATGTGCAAAAAAAATTTGCAAACGACGTGCAATTCCTGTCGCAAAATGCCAAGGGCGTGAAGCTCACCATCGACTATGGCACTAAAGCCGCACAAAAACTCGGCGTGAAAGAAATTTCGGGTGCCTACTCTCTCATCATCAACAAAAAAGGTATTAGCATTGTCGGCTACGACGAGACCGGCGCTTTCTACGGTCTGCAAACCTTGCGCCAAGTCGTTGAAAGCCCCGCAGCAAAAGGCGGCTCTCTGCCCTATATGACCGTCAACGACTATCCCTCGCTGGCTTATCGCGGCGTGGTTGAAGGCTTCTACGGCACTCCCTGGTCGCACAAAGTGCGCCTGTCGTTGATCGACTTCTACGGCAAAAACAAGATGAACAACTATGTTTACGGCCCCAAAGACGATCCCTATCACAGCTCGCCCTATTGGCGTCAACCTTATCCCGCCGACCAAGCAAAAAACATCCACGAACTTGTTGAGGCTTGTAAACGCAACCACGTAAACTTCACCTGGGCTATCCACCCGGGCAAAGACATCCGCTGGAATAAAGCCGACTACGACAGCCTCGTCAACAAGTTCAACATGATGTACGACCTCGGCGTGCGCGCTTTCGCCATCTTCTTCGACGATATCGACGGCGAAGGCACCAACCCCAACAAACAAGTTGAGTTGCTCAACAACCTCACCGACGACTTTGTAAAAACCAAAGGCGATGTGGCTAATCTCATAATCTGCCCCACCGACTACTCGCGCTCGTGGGCTAAAACCGGCCCCAACGGCCCTCTGCCCACCTATGGTCGCGACCTCAACAAATCGGTAGAAGTCTACTACACCGGCGACGTCGTTTGCTCTGACCTCACTCACGACACTATGAACTTTGTTGACGCCCTCATCAAACGTCCCGCATTGTTTTGGTGGAACTATCCCGTGAGCGACTATTGCCGCAACTACATACTGCAAGGCCCCGTTTACGGCCTCGACACCACACTCACTTCAAACGAGGTGGTAGGCTTTCACAGCAACCCCATGGAGCACGGCGAAGCATCAAAACTCGCCCTCTACGGCGTGGCTGACTACGCTTGGAACATCAGCGCCTATAACCCCATCGACAACTGGGAGCGCGGCCTTCAACTCCTTGTGCCCGAAGCCGCAGATGCCTATCGCACTTTCGCTATACACTCTGCCGACACCGAGACAGGCTATCGCCGCGACGAGTCGTGGGAAACTCAAACCTTCCGCATCAACAACTACACTCAAGCTCAATTCGACGCTCTCAAAGCCGAGTTCCAAAAGATAGCCACCGTGCACACCACCATGGAGCGCAAATGCTCAAACGAGGCTCTTATGGCAGAGCTGCACCCCTGGCTCGAAGAGTTCAGCAAACTCGGCAATCGCGGTTTGAAGACTCTCGACCTCATCAAAACTTTTGAGCAAGGCGACAATGAGAAATTCTGGAACGCTTATCTCTCAAACCTTCTCACCGACGAAGAGCAAAAAGCTTACGAAGCACACAAGTCGGGCACTATGAAGTTGCAACCCTTCTGCGAAAATGCCATGAGCGATATGGTAGCTTCATTCTACACCAAGCTCACCGGCAAACAACCCGCAATGTATCGCGGTGTAGGCTCGTTTGCAAACCTTGCAACAAACCTCGACCGTCTCATGCTCGACAACGACACAACCACCTACTACACCTCTGCCACCTCGCAGAGCACCGGCGACTGGATCGGTCTCGACTTGCGCGACGTTTATCCCGTGAGCAGCATCGACATCCGCCAAGGCCGCAACTCGATTGATGATGTAGACTATTTCGACAACACCGTGCTCGAAGTCTCTGCCGACGGCAAAACCTGGACAACACTCACCGAGCCGCTCGTGAAAGTTTACGACATCAGCTGGAACGGCAACGCCATCGACGCCCGCTATGTGCGTATTCGCAAACTCGAGTCAGAAAAACGCAGCTGGGCTTCGGTGCGCACATTCAAAGTCAACGCCCCCACACTCGGCAACCTCGGCTTCTCGCTCACAGGCAGCGATGCACAAGGCGCTCTTGCAGCCTTCGACCGCAACCCCACAACAGCCTACAAAGCCACTGAGTCAATCAAATTTGACCGCGTAGCCGGAGTGAACGCCTACACATTCCTCTTGGGCAAAGATGCAAATGCACAACTCGTTGAATACGACAAAAAAGGCAAAGTCATTGCCACAACACCGCTCAACAGCGCATTTGCCAAAGTATCACTCAACGCCAAAACCGTATCCGTAGCCCTCAACGGCACCGCCACCGTCTACGAAATCATCCCCGAATAACCGTCACCCCCAATACACATCCACAGCGCTCGGAGCATCCCCCGAGCGCTGTGTCGTTTCTACCTAATGATAGTGCGCGCAATCCGACCCCTGTGACGATGCGATATGCGCAACCCTACAGGGAAACCGTGTATCGCATCTTCGCGTGTATCACATCGTCGCACGTATTGCGTACATCGATGGCACCCCTTGCGGGTGCCATCGATGTACGCAATACGTGCGCGACCGGTTTACGGCTTCGCCAGGCGTTAAATAAAGTTAAATTCATGGGGGGGGGTCGCGAACTCTATTTTAGTTAAATATGTTTCATATGTAAAAACATTACTTACATTTCAAATCTATTATATGAATATGAAACGCGTACTGAAATTGATGCCGGCTATCATGGCGATAGCTCTGATGCCGAGCTGTAGCTCCACTGATGATGCTATAGAGTCGGGTACTGCAGATGAAACTCAAAAGACGGATGTTTATGGCTTGGATAGTCTTGCTATACTTCCTCAACCCGAGTGCATTTCGAATTTGACATTCGAAAACAACGAAGTTTCAATCAATGAAGCAGTCAACAGATTTTCGATGAAGCTCTTTAAAGCCGCTGCCGATTTGGATGATATCGTTACCGGTGCTAACTCAAACGGCAATTTAAGCATTTCGCCTCTCGGCGTAGCATTGTGCTTAGGCCTTGAAGCTAACGCTGTTGACGATGCAACAACAGAAAATATTATCAAGTTGATAGGCGCACAAAGTCTTGAAGAATACAATGAATATTGCTCAAAGATGATGCGCTATTTGCCCTACACCGTTTGGAATGATCCTAAAGACAGCATGTACAACGAAATGGTTTTGGCAAACTCGGCATGGCTGTCTGACAACATTGCTTTCGACAACAGCTTCAAGAGCAAATTGAACGGTTACTACAACGCTGAAATTTATAACGTTGATTTCGCCAACAATAAGACTCAATCTATAATGGATAAGTGGTGCTCTGAAAAGACTCACGGCAAAATCAACCAACTTCCCGCTAACATTGAGTCGTTCACTAAATTTGTGCTGCTCAATGCTCTCTACTTCTCATCAGGCTGGAAATCAGAATTTACTGAAGGTGCTACTTTAAAGGAAGATTTTTATGGCACCAAGAGCACTGCTAAAGTTGACATGATGCACCAAACATCATGGTTGAGTGTAAGTGCCGACAACAATCGCACTGTTGTTAAATTGCCATACGTTTTCGACAATTACGAAATGGTTGTTGTGATGCCGGGTGAAGGCGCTGATATCAATGACTTTTCAATGTCATTCGACTTCGACGCTCTGCAAAACGCAGCTAACAATGCTTCAGATAAATATATTGCATTGTCGATGCCTAAATTCATTATCGAGCAAAATCTGAACATTCAAGAAGCATTAGATGCTATGGGCTTTCCTCAGTTTGTTAACTTAACTAAGGCAGGTCTTGATGAATCTATCCAAATGTATATGAAACAAAAATCATATACCGGCATTGACGAAGAAGGCACAACTATTGCTGCCGTAACTGGCGATTTCCCACTTTATAGCGATATTGACAGTCAGTCTCTTAAACCCACAAAAGTTGAGATAAACCGTCCGTTCTTATACTTTGTGCGCAACACCGTCACAGGTTCAATACTGATGGCAGGCCGCGTCTGCAACATCTAAACACGGTTTCCCCCTATAATTACAATACAGGCTGCACCCACCGGCGCAGCCTGTATTGTGTTTTGTTTAAACAATCCAAGCCTTGTAGGCGTTAGTTCGATTATTAATCACCAAATTAAAATGTTATGCCACACATCGACATTAAATGCTACCCCAAGCATCTCACTCCCGCTCAATTCAACGAATTTATCTCTGACCTCACAGCTCTTGCGCAGAAGCATTTGTCAGCTCGCGAAAGCGACGTCTCTATCAACTATACCGAAATAGACCCGGACAAATGGAAAGCCCTTGTTTGGGATAATGAGATAGCGCCAAATCTTGCGTCCCTTGCCAAACGTCCCGGCTACAACCTTTAGCGGAATTATCCCGCACACCACGCTACGCAATCCACTGTAACCGCCCCCACAGGGAAACCGCGTATCACATCGATGCGTGGGTAGGTATGAGCGTATTGCGCGGGGCGCAAACGACACAGCGCTCGGAGGGAGGCTCCGAGCGCTGTGGCTGTATGTGTGGTTGGGGATTATTCGTAGACGAGTTGGAAGTCGTCGAGGTAGAGCACTGAGGGGCCGCCAACAAAGTAGTCGCCGTAGCGCGAAGCCGAGCAGGTGACCATGATGTTTGAGGCTTTGGCATCTGTGCGCTTGTAGGTGAGAGGAATCTCAAACTCTACGAGCGATGAACCGTTGGTTGTGCCGGTGATCACAAGTTCGCCGTAAGCAATGACGTTAGAGTCGTTTTGGCTGAAGAACTCTTGAGTGCCGGTGTTAACAATCACGGGATAGTTCCATGTTGTGCCGCTCTTTTCGTACGAATTCATTGTGTCGTCGAGGATGGCAATGTAGATGATGCCGGTGTCTTGGTCGCCGTTCGACACTGAGGGCACGTTGCTGCTGGTGTACGACACCGAGCCGGGAGTGTAGTGCAACCAACCTTTGAGCTTGGTGGGACGCGAGGTCCAGGTGCGGCCCCAGCCGAGCACGCCGTTTGTGCCGTTGGTGGCAAGATATTCACCCACGAAGATGTTGCCGGCAGCAAATTTACCGATGCTCATCACGCCCACAAATTGGCTTTGCAGCTTGAGGCCGTAAGAGCCGGCGTGAGTTTTGTCGGTTGAGCGTTGGGTTACGTTCACGCTCATTGTTGACGAGCCGGTGTTGCCTGAGTCCCAGAACTTAGAGCCGTCTTGAGCGTGGAAGCGCTCAATCTTGCCGTCGGTATATCCGTCTTCGAAGCTTGAGTTGGGCAATTGATTTGCATTTTCGGTGGTGAAGCTGCTCACTACTGTCGATGTGAAGTCGCCGCTAATAGCCACAACCTCATATCGGGTGTTGGCTTCGAGGCCGGTGAGGTTTGCAGTGACAGTTGTGCCCGAGTTGGTGACTGTGGCGGGTATCCAGGCTTGTGAGCCATATTTGCGATAGCTGATGCCGGGCGCGGTCACTTGTTCGGGTTTGAGTATCGTGGCTGTGACTTTGGCGTGATATGTCCACACGTCGGCGTCTACAACGTCGTTGGTGATTATCACTGCGTCAGACACAATGAGTGTCAATGTTTTTGTCGACTTTTTGCCGTATGAGTCGGTGACGGTGAATGTGAACGAGTGTGTGCCGTCACCCAGTGTGTTGAGCAATGTGTCCTCAAGGTTGAGCTTCAGCCATGCATAGTCATCGACAGCCACAAGCCCTTGGGTGTATGTAATGCCGCCGTTTTTGAGCGCATTGGCATTGTCGTCGCTCATGTTGAAGAGGTCTATGCTGTTGCTGCCGACAATGTTTGTGAGCGCGTCGCTCTCGATGACAAAGTTGGTGAAGCTGCCCGACACGGTGGTGTAGATTGATTTGCGTCCCACTTTGCCTTTTTCGCCGAATTGGTTGTTGGCGATGTCGAAGTCGTAGCCGTTGATTTTTGGCGCTAAGGTGATATACACCTCATCTTCGATGACTATGGGGTTTTCTTCAACCTCGATGGTGAAGTGTCCGCCGCCTATTTGGTCGCTGTTGCCCTCGTTAGAGCTATAGCTCACGTTTATCACATATTCAGTTGCCGACTTAGGCTCTTCAATCACGCCTGAGCGAGTGTAGGCTTGGCCGTTGGCAAGAGTGCCTTGCAGGCTCCATTGCAGGTTGCGGTTGTCGCCCGACAGCATATAGTAGCCTTTGGCGTTGGTGTCGCCTTCAAACACAAGCTCGCCGTTGGCGTGGCCCACAGTCATTGTGTAGTTGGCAATCATCTCTTTTGCGCTGCTGCTATAGTTGACTGAAACCACCGAGTTGGCAATTTTGCAGGTGAGGTCAACCTGAGTCGACTCGCCTTTGCGCACGTCAAACTCTTGGCGGCCTTTGTAGTATTTAGCGTCCCACGAGGCGGCAATGCTGTCTCCGGTCCAACCTTCAACAATGTAGTGGTCAGAGACGAGGTTTATGCCGTTGGTGGGTATGTTGTTGTAGCCGTTATATTTGCGCACGGCACCTTTTGAGTTTGATATCCAAACAATAAGTTTATCGTTGAGGTCGCTCTCGGTTGCTGCGCGCGACACTACTTTCACATCCGAATTAACCTTGGCGTTGATAAAAACCGTGCCTTGGCCGGTGAGCAATTGCTGCTCGTCGTTGCATGATGTGAGTGCCGTGAGCGCCATTGTCAGAGCGCATGCACCTAAAATTAATTTACTGTTCATACATGTACCGAGTTTTAATTGTTATTCAGCTACGAAGGTCAATGTTTTAACCAACTGTTGCTGCTTGGCGTCGGTGACGCTGAGCTGGAATTTGTGTGTGCCGGGGAATGCCAGCAAGAGGGGCACAAATGATGAGATGTCGAAGTTGAGGTGTGTGGCACCTATCACTTCGTCGCCCACGGGCAGCCCGAGGCTGTTTTTATAGATGTCGGCTTTGTCGCCGGGGTGGGCGAGGTCGAATGTGGTGGGCACGTCGAGGTCGCTGAGCGACAACAGGAAGTCTTCGTTTGTTGAGCTGATTGAAACAATCAAGTTTGCTATGCCGTTTACGGCTGTGATTTCAACCACAACATCGTCGCCGGTGATGGGGTTGGGCTCGTCGAAGCTTGCTGTGGCGCAATATAGTGTGATGTCGTCGTTGCCAACTCCGGGCTCTGTGCCGGGGTCGGGGTCGGTTTTTTGTGAGCCGGGACGGTCGTCGTCGCTGAGCACGTCTTCTTCGATGCGCACGTTAGCTGTGAGCGATACGTTTTGGGTCGATACGTCAACGTTTATGCCGCCGTTGATAGAGATAGAGCCTTCTTCGTCGGGAACTGTTGAGTTGTGTGTTTTGAGCTTGAATGTTATTTTGCGGTGTTGACCTGCTTCAACGTCGGTGGCAGTGTAGGTGAGATGCTCGTAGTTGCCTTCGACGGTGCCGGTAAATTCGGCAATGAGAGTGGTGCTGCCGCTTGTGGCTGCGAAATAGCCGGCACGAGTTTCGTCTGAGCTATATTCGAGCACGCCCTCGTCGTTGCAGCGCACCACAACTTTGCAGTCGTTGCCCATCACGGCGCGAAGCTCGTCTGAATAGTCAACGGTGACTTTGATGTTTGCAAGTTTGCAAGTCACAACGCCAATTTCGGTGATTTTGTCGTTGGTGATGCTGAATGTCTTTTCGCCGTAGAAGTAGGGGTGCTCCCATTCGGCTTTGAGCACATTGTGGCTGCGCACGGTCACGGTGTAGTCGCCCACGGGCAGGGTGAAGAGCTCGGGCATGTTGGCATAGCTCCAAGTCTTGACTGTGGCGCCGTCGCTGTCTTTAATATTAATAATGTAGTCCGAAAGGTCTACAACTGAGCGGCTGTTGGCGACGACCTTCTCGGCATTGTTGATTTCGATGCCAAGCGAGATGAGGCTCACTGTGCCTTCGCCTTGCGTGGTTTCTTTGCCGTTATTCGGTTTGATATCATCGTGGCATGAGGTGGCGCCAAGAGCAAATGCTATAACAGCGAGCAAAGATAATATCTTAGTTTTCATTATGTTGTCTATGATAGATTATTAGTAATTGAGAGATAAGTCGTCGAGATAGAGTTGCGAGCCCATGTATGTGCCCGTCGACAAGTTGCCGAAGCTCGGTGCCGTGAGGTTGGCACTGGTCTTTGTGAGGTAGTCCTCGCTGTATGTTGAGAGGAATTTCACGTAAATTTTGGCAGCTTTGACGTTAGTGCGGCTGTAGCTGAGAGTGATGGTGCTCTGTGTGTAGTCCGAGGCTGCACCGAGGCTGTCTGAGCCGGTGGCGATGATGTTGCCGGCAGCGTCGTAGACGTAAACCTCAACAACACCATGGTCGCTTGAGTTGCGTTGTGTGTACTTATACCAGAAGCTCAGCGATGTGGGGCGCGAGGTTATGCTCATGCCGGTGCTGAGGTCGTCGGTGGCAAGTGAGCCGGTGGTGCTTGTGTGGTCAGACGGGCGCGAGCTGCGGCTTGAACCGAGGTGCAGCAATCCGGCGTCGATATATTTGCACACACCGCTTGTTGAGCCGATGGCAGTGTTGCCGCTACCCCAGCCAACAGTGCGCACAACGGCTGCGTATGTGCCGCCGTGAGCGTCGGTGCTGCTTGCTGTGCCCGAGATGCGGCAGTATGCGTATGCTGAGCCTTGGCTTGTGGTCATGGGGTTGTTTGTGCCCCAGACGGTGTCTTCTGATGTGCCGAGGTAGTAAAGACTCCAGTATGAGCCTGAACTTGCAACATACCAGTCTTCCATGTCTGAGTTGGGAAGCTGTGTTGCTGCCTCGGTGGTGAATGTTGTGATTTCAGACACAATGTTGCCGCCCGACAGTGCTGCCAACTCGTAGGTTGTGTTGGCGCGCAGCGAGCTGATGTTGGCGGTGAGTGCCGTGCCGCTTGTGCTTGTTGTCAAGCCCAGCCAGCCCGAAGCGCCTTTTTGGCGATAAGCAAGCTTGGGCTCTGACACTGCCGACGCATCAACAATTGTGCCGCGCACGGTGGCTTTGGTTGCCCAGATGTCGTAGTCGTTGTACGATACATTTATCGGAGCAACAGCGCGTTGCACTTGCACATGGTCGGTTTGCTTGTTGCCGGCTGCGGCATAAAGCTCAACGCTGTTCACGTTGGTGTCTGATGCTATGGTGATTTTGTAAACGTTTTCGGTGTCGGTCTTGGTTACGCTCTTGATTGTTGCGTCGGCAAATGCACCGTTGCCGTCGTTGAGACAGCGTATTTTGAGCGCATTGATGTCGCTGCCGTTGTAGCGCACGTTGAGCGTAATCTCGTCGTCGCTAAATGCAAACTTCTCTACGCTGACAATGGCGAGCTGCAGCGCGTTGACACTCACGCTGAATGAGAATGCCTCGCTGAGTTTGCTGTATTGGTCGCGCACTTGCAAGGTGAACACGGCATTGTAGGTGTGCTCGAGCACGTTCGTGAAGTCGATGACTGCCATCTTCTCCGGATTTTGCCAGAGACCGATTTGGTTGAAGCCGAGTTGTTTGAGCGTGGCTTGCTGCTCTGCAGTTGCCGAGAGCAAATCTATTTCGGCGGGCCAACCGTTGGCAATGAGGTCGCTGCTCTGTGTGGTGAGCGTCACTGCTGCCAGCGAGCCGCGAGCCATGATGTTTGTTTTGATTGCTTGAGCTATTTCGTCGCCCTCTTGGTGGCTGATAAGGCTGCCGTTTGCCACGCCTTCGCCGGTGATTGTGGGTGCGGGAGCATTCATGAGCTCGTCGCTGAGGTCGATGTTGATATTCTCGGTGTTGAGAGTGTCGTCGTAGATGACGGTGAGCACTGCATCGCCGGCGCCGTTGTCGTCAATATCGATGGTCATGTTGTATTGGTGACGGGCGGCAGCTTCAAATTGTGCCACTTGCAGCTTGGCAGATGTGCCGTTGGGCTTGGTGAACTCAACGCTGAGTGTCACTGTGCCGGGGCGCATGTATGCTGCGCGGGTTTCGGTCTGTGTGTAGTAGATATATTCGCCGCCGGTGCTGTGTGCTTCAGCGCTCCATGCGGTCATATATTTTTTGAAGGCTTCGGTATATTCTACCGACAGCATTGTGTTGGCAAGGGTTGCGGTGATTGATACAGGCGTGGTTTGGTCTTCGAGCACGGTTATAGTTTGACTGCCGTAGTAGGCGGGACATTCAAAGCCCTCGGTTTGCACCGAGCCATAGGTGGCTTCAACAAGATAATCGCCAATAGAAAAAGAATTTTCGGCAGGAAAATCGGAAATAGAATTCCAAGAACCTGAATATGAGCCGTTAGTGGCCGAAATTTTCAGCCCTAAATCGTTGGCTGAAATCGAACTTGCAGCACGGGCAGCAGATTTTTTCGAGCTCAGCACGTCAGTGTTAAGCCCAATTTGTGGGTTTATGCTGCCTTTCGCGCTGCCACTCGCAAAGTTTATGCCGTCGTTGCACGACGTCACTCCGGCAGTAGCAGCAAGGCTCATAATCCACGCAAAACATGTCTGTTTATTCATGCGTTTTGTTTTGGTTTATAGTTTATTGTTTACTATTTTTACAATGTGTGTAAATAGCCGAATTATTAGACCGACAAAAGTCTAAAAAGTTTAAAATTTACGGCAAATTTACATAAAAATATTGGTATGTCAAAATTGTTTGCCTATCAATGAACTATTTACGCATTTTTATAGCTTATAACTTTGCCACTTGAAAATGACATGAAAATTTCGTACCTTTGCACCCGCAAACATCTTGTATAATATAACCACGATGAAAATACTTGTTACTGGTTCGGCGGGTCAACTTGGCACCGAATTGCACGATGTGTTAGAAACTCGTTGCCCCGGCGTTACCGAATATGTCGATATCGACCAATTAGACCTTTGTGACGGCGAAGCTGTCGAAAAGTTTGTGCTCAACGGTGGCTTTACACACATCATCAACTGCGCAGCTTACACTGCTGTTGACCGTGCCGAGGAAGAAACCGGCCGCTGCACTGCCGTCAACGTCGACGCCGTGCGCCACCTCGCTCACGCCGCTGCCGAAGTGGGCACTAAAATGCTCCACATATCTACCGACTATGTGTTTGACGGCACTGCCAATCGCCCTTATCTTGAAAGCGACAAACCCGCACCCACTTCGCACTACGGCGTCACAAAACGCAAGAGCGAAACCGATCTCGTTGGTTTGCTGCCCGATGCTATCATCGTGCGCACAGGTTGGCTTTACTCGCCGCACGGCCACAACTTTGTGAAGACTATACTCAAAAAAGCTTCCGAAGTTGACCAACTCAACGTGGTTACCGACCAAATCGGCACTCCCACATACGCTCACGACCTTGCCGAGATGATTGCCACAATGGTGCTTGCCCCGCAATGGCTCTCGGGCACTTATCATTTCTCTAACGAAGGCGTAGCTTCGTGGTATGATTTCGCCGTGGCTATCCTCGAAATTGCCGGCATCAACAACGTGTCGGTGCGTCCCTTGCTCACAAGCGACTATCCCACGCCCGCCACACGCCCGTACTACTCGGTGCTCGACAAATCAAAAATCAAGGCTACTTACAACATCAAGTTGCCATATTGGCGCGAGTCGCTCAAAGCTTGCATCAAACGTCTGCAACAAAACGAAAATAAATAACCCAACAATATATCAATGGCTACTACAACCGAAGAGATCAAACGTCGTCGCACTTTTGCGATTATTTCTCACCCCGACGCCGGTAAAACCACTCTCACCGAAAAATTGCTCCTTTTTGGTGGCGCTATCCACATAGCAGGAGCGGTTAAGTCTAACAAAATCAAAAAGACCGCTACCAGCGACTGGATGGAGATTGAAAAGCAACGCGGCATCTCGGTTGCTACTTCGGTGATGGGCTTTGAATATAACGGTTATAAAATCAATATCCTCGACACCCCCGGTCACCAGGACTTTGCCGAGGACACTTATCGCACTCTCACCGCCGTCGACTCGGTTATCATCGTTGTCGACGTGGCTAAAGGTGTTGAGATGCAAACTCGCAAACTCATGGAGGTGTGCCGCATGCGCAACACTCCCGTGATTATCTTTGTCAACAAGCTCGACCGCGAAGGTCGCGACCCGTTTGACATACTCGACGAGCTTGAGCAAGAGCTCAAAATCAGTGTGCGCCCCCTCAGCTGGCCCATCAACATCGGTGCCAAATTTAAAGGCGTATATAATATATATGAGCACTCGCTCGACCTTTTCACCCCCAACAAACAGCGCGTGAGCGAGCGCGTGGAGATTGAAAACGTCAACGACCCGCGCATCGACGAGGCCGTCGGCGCTGACGATGCCGCCAAGCTCCGCGAAGACCTTGACCTCATCGAAGGCGTATACCCCGAATTCGACAAACAGACATACCTCGAAGGCCGCGTAGCCCCCGTATTCTTTGGCTCGGCACTCAACACATTCGGTGTCAAAGAGTTGCTCGACTGCTTTGTTGAAATTGCTCCGTCGCCGCGTCCCGTGGTGACTGCCGAGCGCACCGTCAATCCCGAGGACGAAGGCTTCAGCGGCTTCGTGTTCAAAATACACGCCAACATGGACCCCAACCACCGCAGCTGCATCGCCTTCCTCAAAATTTGCTCTGGCAAGTTTGAGCGTAATGCTGTGTACAAACACATGCGCACAGGCAAGCAACTCAAATTTTCGGCGCCCACAGCATTCATGGCGCAAAAGAAAAATGTGGTTGACGAGGCTTATCCCGGCGACATCGTTGGTCTGCCCGACACCGGCAACTTCAAAATCGGCGACACAGTCACTGATGGCGAGGTGCTGCACTTCAAAGGCATTCCCTCGTTCTCGCCCGAGATGTTCAAATACATCGAAAATACCGACCCCATGAAAACAAAACAGCTCGAAAAAG
>CAZYNO010000035.1:0-14677 GCA_964648845.1 uncultured Bacteroides sp. | reverse complement strand
TATTATAATAGTTGTTGTAATAGTAGTTGCTATATAGGCTGTTGTAGTAGCTGTTATAGTAAGATGAGTTAACACCAGTTTGACGGCTGTAGTAAGCAGAAACTTGCAGAGAGTTAGGACGCTTGCCACCAAACCATGGGTCGAGGAACGACAATGAGTATGCTTGGTAGTAGCGGGCATTTGTTTGTGCGCTGATGGTGAATGTTTGACCTTCACCTTGAGGAATCACGCCTTTGTATGTGCTTGGGTGGAACAAGTTCTTCATTGAGAAGTTGGTGAACTTGAGAGAAAGTTTACCAATTACACCGGTTTGACCCCAACCCATAGAGAATTCGATTTGGTCGTTAGCTTTTGACTCAAGATTGAGAATCACGTCAACGGTTCCGTTTTCTTCGTTAGGTTGCACATCGGGGTTCATATTTTCGGGGTTGAAGTGTCCGGTTTGAGCAATTTCGCGGAGAGAACGCATGAGGTTGCTCTTTGAGAACAGTTCACCGGGTTTTACGCGCAATTCGCGGCGCACCACTTTTTCATACAGGCGGTCGTTACCGTTAATGACAACGTTGTTGATGCGAGCTTGGGGACCTTCCATCATGCGCATTTCAAGCGAGATAGAGTCGCCGCTGATTTCGCGTTCGATTGGCACGAGTTGATAGAACAAATAGCCTTCGTTCATATAAAGGCTCGAAACAGCATCTTCGTCCTCGGTGAGACGTTTGTTCATCAACTTTTGGTTGTAGACGTCACCGGGTTTCATGCCCAGATATGCGTCGAGCACGTTATTGGGATAGATGGTGTTGCCCACCCAGTTGATATCTTTGATGTAGTATTTCTTACCTTCTTCAACGCTGATATACACGTCAACGAGTTTTTCGTTGTATTGAGCCACACTGTCGCTCAAAATTTTGGCGTCGCGATAACCTTCTTCGTTATACTTTTGGATGATGCGATTGAGGTCGTCGTGATAGTCGCTCTCAACAAACTTCTTTTGTTTGAAGATGTTGAGCAGTTTGCCGTTCTCGTTGGTTTTCTTCATAGTGCGTTGCAACTTGCCGTCGCTCATCACTTCGTTGCCATCAATATAGATTTTGTGCACTTTCACTTTGTCGTGCTTGTCAACGTTTACGTCAACAATCATCTCTTCTTTGTTTGAGAGATCTTCGCGCATCACAACATTGACATCTGCATTGCCGAAACCTTTGTCGGCAAAGTATTTTTGTGTGATAAGTTTCACACGGTTCACAATGTTTTGTGTGATTTGGTTGCCTTTCATCAGCTGCAAACGTTCTTGCAAGTCTTCGCGTTCGCCTTTTTTCACGCCGTTGTAGTTAACCTCCGAGATGCGGGGTTGAGCGCGGAGCTCGAGTTCGAGCCAAGCTTTTTCGCCGTATGTTTTGAGCACCTTCACGCGAGCTTGCGAGAAGAGTTGTTGGCGCATGAGGCGTTTCACTGCATTAGTGACGTCGTTGCCGGGTATTTCGATGCGGTCGCCGACTTTGAGTCCGGCGTAACCGAGTATCAGGAAGTCGTCGTAGTTTGACGCTCCCGTCACTTTAATGTCGGCAATTTCATAGGTGCGAGGCATGCCGTTAAACAACACTGTAGGGTTGTATATAGTGTCGGTTTCGGCGGTTTGTGCCACTGACTTAACAGTTGAACAGAAGAGAAGCAAGCCAAGTGCTGCGTATAGTTTTAAGTGCATATATCGTTTAGATGTGTAGGTGCGTTGGGGTTATACGATTGAGTTGTTTTGGTTATTGGGTTTTGCCGGTGATTTGCTCGCCGGTCATGCCGAAGCGACGCTGACGTGAGGCAAACGAGTTTATTGCCTGCACAAAGTCATCGTTGCTGAAGTCGGGCCAATATGTGTCGGTTACATAAATTTCTGAGTAAGCTATTTGCCAAAGCAAAAAGTTTGATATTCGCATATCACCGCCGGTGCGGATGAGCAAGTCGGGGTCGGGGATGTTGGCGGTAGCGAGGTTCGCAGCTACGGTGTCGGCGGTGATGTCGGCGGCTTTGAGGCTGCCGTTGGCGGCTTGCTCGGCAATCTTGCGAGCAGCCTCGGTGATTTCCCAGCGCGACGAATAGCTGATGGCGAGTATAAGGTTGAGACCTGTGCAATGAGATGTGTCGTTGATGCATTGGTTGAGTCGGTCGGAAGTTTCTTGGGGCACACGACTCATGTCGCCTATTATTGACAGGCGCACGTTGTTTGCTATGAGTCCCGGAGTCTCTTCTTCGAGCACTGAGACAATGAGGTGCATCAAAAGATCTACTTCGTTTTGCGGACGGTTCCAGTTTTCGGTTGAGAAGGTGTAGAGCGTGAGATATTTCACACCTATGCGTCCGGCAATCTCAGTGATGCGATGCACGGTTTTCACTCCTTCAACGTGACCTGCCGAGCGTTCCATGCCATGCGCGATGGCCCAACGTCCGTTACCATCCATGATGATAGCAACGTGCTCGGGCACCGTGTTGGGGTTGATGTTATGCGTCGTAGTCATTGCGGTTATACTCTATATTTATTTTATTCAACGTAGTGGCATGTTTCGCAGCGCTTGCCAAACTCGTATGTTATGCCGATTGTGAAGCGCGAATACCAGTCGTTGTTTTTTACGAATGATGATTTTATTGTGGTGAGGTCGCTGAGGTCGCGGCCGTCAACGTGGTCGTTAAACACCTTGGTCATTGTGAATTCGAGGCCAAGGTTGAGTCGCTCTTTGAGCTTGTATTTTATGCCGGCACCCATGGGAAGGTTCACGCCGAAAGCATTGTTGCCGTCGCAGGCTGCAAGTGTCATGCCCACGCCGAGGGTGAGGTAGGGGGTCCAGCGGCGCATGCGCTTGTAGGTCTCGCCTATGCCGTAGCTGAAGAAGTTGAATTCATAGCGCGCGCCCAAGTCGTAGACTTGCGAGCTGAATGAGTATTGCTTGCCTTCGGGCAGCACGTTGCTCATGTCGGCTGTGTTGCCGCTGAGGCTGAGTGTTGAGAACACTGCGCGAAATGCCATGCGCGCGTTGGGTATGTAGCGTGCGCCGACCTCGCCCACAAATCCGGGGTGCTTGAATACGCTCGACGAGGCGTCGCCTGCATATCCGCTCATGCCAAGGCCTGCGCCCACGTCAAACTTGTAGGGCGCTTCTTGTGCCTGAGCTATGCCTGCCACAGCCAAAGCTACGAATAATATTATTGCTTTTATCGTGCGCATTGTTTGTGCTTGCTTATTGCAGCGGTTTGAATGTTAGTCGGTTCACTACGCCGCGATATACGGTCTTATAGGTGTTGCCGTTTTTGTCTTGGCCGCCAAACCAATAGATGTACGGGCAATCCCATTCGGTGATTTCGGTGGTTGCACGCGAGTTTGTTGTGTTGACGGTTGCTTTTATTACGTAGTTTTGATTGTCAAATTTGTAGACCGGAGACCATGCTGCCGATGAGCGAGCGTAGAATTTGCGGTCGTAGACAAATGCCTGTGCACGTGTGCGCGAAGGCACGCTTTGCGGCAATTGCATCAGTGAGTCGGCTTGTTCCCAGTGCATACCAAAGTCGGGCGACACATACACGGTGTCGTTCAGAGAGCCGTCGGCAAGGTTGCCGCCAATGGCTATGAGCACCGACTCTTTGGTAGCTGTCCAAGTGGTGAGATCGTAGCTTGTCACAAAGTAGGGCACAATGGCAATGTTCTCCATCGGGTAGGGGAGATTGTATTTTGAGAGCTTGGCCCAGGTTGTGCCGTCGTATCCCCATGAAGATGCACTCACACTGCCGTCGGCAAGACGTCCGCCGGTAATTGAGAGTTGGTGCGATGTGCTCATCTTGAATGTGTAGTTGACAGTTTGCGAAGTGCCGCTGATGGGGAAGTTAGCGGGCATCTCTGTCTCGGCTTCGGCGGGGTATGTTGTGTGATACCATTTGCCGTTGTCTTTGCGGCAGCCCAAAAGTTTGGTGCCGTAGTTGCCGTAGATATAGTTCCATTTCACACCAAGCGATGTCCAGTCTTTACCGTCGGCCGATGTGTAGAGGTTGCCGTCGGCATCGAGAATGTAGAGAGCATCGTCTGTGCCGTTAAATGTGTTGAGGTCGGGAGTGAAACCGAATTGCGGGGTGGCGTATTGCCATTGACCTTCGGGGTTTTCGGCTGTGGCAATGCAATATTCACCATTCGATGCTGACAAGCAATAAACACCGGCACCGGTTTGTGTGGTGCGTTGGTCGTCGAGCTTGCTGAAACGTGTGGGATAGTTGTTTTCTTCGAGGAGTGTCCAAGCCAGAGTGTCGGCAACCACGGTGTGCACGTTCACTTTCACTTGATAGTTCATCTCGGTGACGCCGTCGAGGGCAACAACGCGCAGATTTACCGGACCGTTGCTGAAGTCGATAGAGTCGGTAGAATTTTCTATATAGTTATATGTGGTGTCTGTACCGTTGGTGCGAGTCACCTTCAGCTCGATGGCTGAAGCTCCGCTAACCGAAATCACAGGCACAAGTTTGGTTATGTTAGTGCCGTAAGGTAAGGAGTCGGCATTGAATATTTTTGCGTTGGCAAGGTCGATTGAAAAAAACACTGAATCAAGGTTTTCAACAACATTTTCGTCCTCCGAAAGGGAGAATGAAGTGACCAAGGCACTCGAGCTAACAGTAGACTCTGAGTCTATTTCATTGCTGTTGCATGCTACCAAACTGCTCAATATCGCAGTTGCTGCCAGACTTAAAGCTATTTTATTTGACATTATTAGTTGAGTATATACTTTATATTTAAAGTACAAAATTATAATTTTGTGCCAAATATGCCAAGTTTGAGTCAATAAAACATGTGAAATGCAGCGTTTTTATATGTTTTTAACCTTACTTTGAATAAATATTTGCATTTCACCATGCACTAAAAACCCGAGAGGTCGTTGCTCACATCCGTGAGCAACTTGACGTCTCGGGAGAGTAGAAGTATTCGTGAACGCCTCACGCTATTTTTCAGATAGCGCAAAGTTTTTATGAGGTGGAGCCCGGCATCAGCCTAATGCTGCAAAACTAACTCCAAGTGCAGCAACGAGTATGATGCCGATAACAATACCTAAGAATGAGAGGATTGTGCCGGCTATTGCCAAGCCGCGCGGTTGTTTGAACAAGCCGACTACTGAGAGTACAGCTCCGATTAGCCAGAGAATGAAATTGAGCAGAGGTATCCAGCATAGCACGATTGCAACTACTGCCAAGATAAAGCCGGCGGTGCCGACACTGTTGCGTTGAACAGAAACTTGATGTTCCATAATAGAAAATTTGTGATTTGTAAGTATGATAGGTTTATTTAAAGTGTCATTTTGCTTGCATTGCGAAAGTAAACCATAAGTAATTATTTACATTTTGCAATCACTTTGCAAATAAAACATAAAATATTGCAAAATACAAGCAATTAACAGAATTTAACTGAATAAAATTATGTTATTTTGTGGCATTTTGCTTTGCTATTGCAGCTATCAGTGGCTTTTTGTAACTTTGTGCCATGCAATCTAAATTCGACACTTTTCAGCAGCCGCTATATGTGATGGCTAAACCGGCAGGCGCCACGTGCAACATGGCGTGTGCTTATTGCTACTATCTCGAAAAGAATAAACTTTACGCCGGCGACGCGCGTCACACCATGAGCGATGCCGTGCTCGAAAACTTTATTCGCAGCTACATCGAGGCGCAAACCACCGACGCCGTGCAATTCACCTGGCATGGCGGCGAGGCCATGATACGCCCCTTGCGTTTCTACGAGCGGGTGGTTGAGCTGCAGCAAAAATATGCTGCCGGTCATGCTATAATGAATAGCTTGCAGACCAACGGCACGCTGATGAGTGAAGATTGGTGCCGCTTTTTGCGCAAAAACAATTGGCTGGTAGGCTTGTCGATTGACGGTGCACAAGAGTTTCACGACGAATATCGCCGCGGTGTTGACGGAAAACCGACTTTTCAGCGAGTGATGCGCGCAGTGCAGCTGCTCAATAAATATCACGTAGATTGGAACGCTATGGCGGTTGTCAACGACTATAATGCCGACTTCCCCGACGAATTCTACAACTTCTTCAAACAGATTGATTGCCGCTACATTCAATTCACCCCAATTGTAGAACGATTGCTACAACATGCCGACGGCCGACATCTCGCTGCCCCCTCGCAGTCGTC
This sequence comes from uncultured Bacteroides sp., assembly GCA_964648845.1. Taxonomy (GTDB): domain Bacteria; phylum Bacteroidota; class Bacteroidia; order Bacteroidales; family Muribaculaceae; genus CAG-873. The sequence continues at coordinate 8,512 of CAZYNO010000035.1, read as the reverse complement.
AGTGCAGATGATGCCTTTCTCGGTGACGCCGAAACAGTGGGGCGACTTTCTCTGCCGCATTTTCGATTTGTGGGTGCGCCAGGATGTGAGCAAAGTCTTTGTGCAAATTTTCGACGCCACTCTCGCAAACTGGATGGGCGTGCAGCCCGGCATTTGCACTATGGCAGAGACTTGCGGCCATGCCGGAGTGATGGAGTATAACGGCGATGTGTATTCGTGCGACCACTTCGTGTTCCCCGAATACAAACTCGGCAACATCGCCCAAAGCACGTTTGTTGAGATGATGTACTCGCAGCGCCAACTCGACTTCGGCCAAGCCAAAGCCACACAGCTCAGCGACAAATGCCGCGCTTGCAAATTTCTGTTTGCCTGCCATGGCGAGTGCCCCAAAAATCGCTTTGCTCTCAACGCCGGCGACGATCCGCGCGAAAACTACCTTTGCGCCGGATATCGTCAATACTTCGAGCACGTTGCTCCGTATATGGATTTTATGCGCGCCGAGTTGCAAGCCGGTCGCGCGCCGGCAAATGTGATGCAGCTTTTCAAGAAATAACATACACACATCACAAATATACCAATCATTATGAACAACTTATTTCCCGGCGGCGGATACGAAAATCCCAGCTACGATTTCCCCACAAAAATCTATTGCCAAACATTAGAACTTGCTGACAACCAAGAGCTAATTTCCCGCTATTGCGATGCTCATGCAAATATCTGGAAAGAAATACCCGAAGGTATTCGTGCCGTGGGCATCCTCGAGATGAAGCTTTTTCTCGTCGGCACACGTGTTGTGATGCTCGTGGTCACTCCCGTCGATTTTGATTGGGACACGCAGATGGCAAAACTCGCCGCCCTGCCGCGCCAACAAGAGTGGGAAGACTATGTGGCGCTGATACAGCAATGCAAACCCGGCTCCACTTCAAACGAAAAGTGGCAAATGATGCAACAAATATTTTCGCTATAACTCGCTGACTATTTTGGCCCGAGTGTGAGGGTCGACAGGTTGGTGAATTGAGCTGCCATTGCGCTGAGGTCGGCTGACGACACTGCGTTGATGGCAGCTATTATTTCGTCGCGAGTCAGCACCGTGCCGCGCTTGAGTGTGGCACGAGCCACGGCAATGGCACGATTTTCGCGGTTTTCGTTGGCAAGAATAAGTTGGCCGAGATACTGCTTTTTGGCTGCTGCCAACTTGCGTGCCGACAACTGATGCTGTGCTATATCCTCAATGTTTTGCTTCACCAACTGCGCACATTTCTCCGTGTCGTGAGGGTCGCAGCCAAAGTAGACCATAAATTCGCCGCAGTCGGCAAAGATAGTCGTTGATGCTTCAACATTGTACACCAATCCGCGGCGTTCGCGCAAATCAACATTTAATAGCGAATTCATGCCCGGGCCGCCGAGTATGTTGCTGAGCAACGCCGCTGTGGTGCGCTCTTGCAGCGACATCTGCGGCAGCGCAGTGCCCATGACGGTGTGCGCTTGGTGTGAGTCAATATTGCGTTGCAGGTTGACAATTGCGTTGCTGACTGTCACGCGCTCAAAGTCTATGCCTTTGTCACAGGGCACGTCGGCAAAATATTGCGTAGCCTTAGCCACAAAAGTGTCTACGCCCACGCCTCCGGCATAAAACACCACCATGCGGTTGGCGGTATAATAGCGGTCAATCCACGAGCGACACTTTTTGCTGTCGAAGCCGGCGAGTGTATCGGTGGTGCCGAGGATGTTGTGCCCTAACGGTGTGTCGGCGAAGATAATGTCTTCAAAGTCGTCGAACACAGCGTCTGACGGCGAGTCGAGATATGAGTCTATTTCGTCCGATACCACTTCGCGCTCCTTGTCGAGCTCGGCAGCCGGGAAACGTGAGTGCAGCGTGAGGTCGGCAACAAGTTCGAGGGCGCGGTTCACATTGCCGCGCGGAAACACCGTGTAAACCACAGTGTCGTCTTTGGTGGTGAAGGCGTTAAGCTCGCCGCCTACAGCCTCCATACGGTTGAGTATGTGCCACGATGAGCGGCGCTGTGTGCCCTTGAATATTGTGTGCTCAACAAAGTGAGCAAGACCCGCCTCGCCGTTGCCTATCAACTCGTCGCGGCTGCCGGCACGCACAGCCACGCCACAGTATCCCACTGTGGCGCGCGGTATGTGAACGTGCACACCACGCATGCCCGAAGGCAGCGTGAAATATGTTATGTTTTCGCGTTTAGTCATCTACGATTTTGTCATTTGCCCGTGGGCTCAATCCAATCGTTATTATCTTTTATAAGTTGTATGAGCTGCGGCAAAGCCTCGTCGGTGGGGATGTTTTTTGCCACGCACTCTTTGTTTTTATATAGCGATACGTTGCCTTTTGCGGCTCCAACGTAGCCATAGTCGGCATCAGCCATTTCGCCGGGTCCGTTCACTATGCAGCCCATAACGCCGATTTTAAGTCCGGTGAGATGTGCTGTTGCTTCTTTGATTTTGGCGAGCGTGCCTTGCAAGTCAAAGAGAGTGCGTCCGCAGCCGGGGCATGCGATGTATTCTGTCTTGGTGATGCGGCGGCGTGTGGCTTGCAGAATGCTCAGCCCCAACGATAGCACGGCTTTTTCGTCGAGCGACGGTGCTACAATCCAAATGCCGTCGGCAAAACCGTCGAGCAGCACCGAACCGAAGTCGACCGATGCGGCAACCACCACCTCGTCGGCACTCATAGTCACCGGATAGCTTATCTTCAGAATGTTTTTCTTGTTGCTTGCGGCATTGGCAAATGCTGTTTTTGCTTGCGCGAGAGCATCGGCGCCTTCAAAAGCTAAGATGTTGCAAGTTTGCTCAGCCTCGGCGGCGGTGATGTCGAATCCCACCACAATCGGAGCTGCCGACACTTTGTCGGTCGACACTTGCGGCACTGTCGTCTGCATTGCTGCAATATGGTTTACAAGCATACGTGCCACGGGGATTTCGTTTTCGGGAGCTTCGCTCAGCGATACGCGTATAGTGTCGCCTATGCCTTCAGCCAGCAGAGTGCCAATGCCCACAGCCGACTTCACGCGGCCGTCTTCGCCGTCGCCGGCCTCGGTGACGCCAAGGTGCAGCGGAAAGTCCATTCCTTCGTCGTTCATAGCTTTCACCATCATGCGCATTGTCTTTACCATCAAGCCAACATTTGAGGCTTTGATTGAGATGACTACGTCTAAGAAATTATTTGCCATGCAGATGCGCAAAAATTCCATAGCGCTTTCCACCATGCCGGCGGGAGTGTCGCCATAGCGGCTCATAATGCGGTCGCTCAGCGAACCGTGGTTCACGCCAATGCGCAAGGCCACGCCACGCTCGCGGCAAAGGTCAAGCAGCGGCACAAGCTTTTGTGCTATGCGCTCAATCTCGGCTGCATATTCGGCGTCGGTATATTCAATTTTGCGGAATGTGCGTCCCGGGTCTACAAAATTGCCGGGGTTGATGCGCAACTTCTCAACGTGCAGCGCGGCTTCGAAAGCTGCTGCGGGGTTGAAGTGTATGTCGGCAACCAAAGGCACATTGCAGCCGTGGCTGCGCACCACTTTGCTTATCTCGCCGAGGTTGCGGGCATGGTTCACGCCTTGAGCTGTGAGACGCACTATGTCGGCTCCGGCAGCGGCTATGCGCTCAATCTGTGCGGCGCTGGCTTCGGTGTCGAGAGTCGGCGTGTTGGTCATCGACTGCAAGCGTATCGGATTGCTACCGCCAACTGCGGTGTTGCCGATGCGCACAGCATGACTTTGACGACGTGCAAAGGTCATATCGGTTAGTTGGTTTTATATTTGTAAGTGTCAATTTTGGCAAGCTCTTGGTTTGCCTTCACTATTTTGCTTGAGAGTGTAGAGCGCCAAGCATCGAGACGTGCGGCAATCTCTTTGTCGGTGAGAGCAAGCATTTGTGTGGCAAGGATGGCTGCATTTTGTGCACCGTCAATACCTACGGTAGCTACGGGTATGCCCGGCGGCATTTGCACTATTGCCAAGAGGGCGTCTTGTCCTTGCAGTGTTGAGCTGATAGGCAAGCCGATTACGGGCAGCGGGGTGAGGGCTGCAATCACGCCGGGCAGAGCGGCTGCCATGCCGGCTGCAGCGATAATCACTTTGATGCCACGCTCGCGTGCTCCGGTGGCAAATTCTTCAACTTGGCGCGGTGTGCGGTGTGCGCTGAGTGCTTGCATCTCGAAGGGTATTTCCATCGACTCGAGAAATGCTGCAGCTTTGCCAACTATGGGCAGGTCGCTTGTGCTGCCCATTATGATGCTTACTAATGGTTTCATAATGTGTATGTTATATGTTTACTAACTTACTATTTTACTACTTTACTAACTTTTATTTCAGCGGCGCATGTATGCCCATAATCAGCACGGTGACTACAGCGCTCAGCACCACTCCGGCTATAACTTGCAGCGGGGTGTGCTTGTGCAATATTATGCGTGCCGAGCCAACCAATCCGGCAATGATTATAGCCACCATAATCCAAGGCACTATGGGCACCAAAGTGAGGCCTTGCACGCACAGTGCGGTGAGAAAGCCTATCATGTTGCCAAGTCCGGCACCGTGTCCGCTGATTTTCCACTTCAGCGTTATCAAGCCTACTAAAAATGTGGTGATGCAGCCCGATGCAAAATACATTATCAGCCACCACGGGGCGTGAACAAAAAATGCGTATGCCAGCGTGATGATGTAGCATGAAAGTATCATAAGCATGGGTCTTAGACGCTCTTTGCGGTCTGATATGTCAAGATCTTTAATCTTGCCCGAGTGCATCATGGCAAGCAGCGCTACCACAGGGAGTAGGGCTGTGAGGCCGAGCACCACAAACGTAGTGACAAAGCGCACACGCTCGGCTACAAACACCAACGGGGTGATCCACATGGCTGTGGTCATGCAATAGGTTGGGATGAGCAGCGGCGAGAAGAATGCCGACAGCCATTTTGATGTCTTGATAGCGACGCGTGGTAAAGTAGAAGTGTGCATAATTTATATTGTTAATGCTTTTTTGAGTGTTTATTGCTATTTGGCGAGGTCGCGGCGCCCGCGCGAGTTGGGTATGTTGAGCTGCTCGCGATATTTTGCCACCGTGCGCCGAGCTATGTCAAACCCGCGCGCTTGCAGCATTTCGGCCAGCGCATCGTCGCTGAGCGGACGTCGTTTGTCTTCGCCGTCAATCATTGTGCGCAATGCCTCTAATATCTGGTGCGACGACACGTCGGAGTCTTCCTTCGGACGCTCGTTGAAAAACATTTTCAGCGGATAAAGCCCGCCGCGAGTTGCCACATATTTGCCGTTGGTGGCGCGCGATATCACCGACATGTCGCGGCCTGTGATTTGCGCTATGTCTTTGAGTATCATCGGACGTATTTGCGAGCGCTCTTCGGTGCGGAAAAAGTCGGCTTGCACGCTGACAATAGCCTTCATCACATCGAGCAATGTCTGCGAGCGACGCTGCAGCAGGTCGATAAATTCAGATGCCTCCTGGCTGCGGCTGCGAATGAATGCCATAGTTTTGTCTTTGCGTGCCGACGATTGTATGTTGTCGCCGATTTTATACGACTCTGCCACTGCCAGCTCCGGCAGACGCTGCGTCAGCGACACGATGAAGCGCTGCTCGGTGGGGTCGTTGTCGTCGGGCTCAACGGTGAAGTCGGGCGTGATGTGCATCATGCGGTCTTCGGGCGCATTGCTGTCAGAGTTGCCTGGCTTGGGGTTGAGCGTGCGTATCACGGTGAGGGCTTCGCGCAACTGCTCATCGTTGATGCCGATTTTTGAGCGTAGGCGGTCGAAGTGCTTATTGGCAAACAGGTCGAAGTGTCGGTCGAGTATTTCGATAGCTGTCTTCACAGCCAACGTTTTGTCGCGGCGACGCAGTTGCAGCAACAGGCAGTCGCGCAAGTCAACGGCGCCAACGCCTGCGGGGTCGAGGCTGCGCACGGCATTGAATGCTGTTTGCAAGTCATCGCGAGTGATATCGTATCCGGTGTGTATTGCTATGTCGTCGGCTATGGCTGAGAGTGTGCGAGTCATACGGCCGTTGTTGTCAAGGTTGCCGATGATATATTCGGCAAACATGCGGTCGCGCTCGCTGAGGTCAAACTCGGCGAGTTGCTCCGTGAGGTCGTCAGCCATATCTGTTGAGGCGGCATTGGCGTCAATCGACATGCGTCGGCTGTCGTCATCGTCGCTATTGTTTTGCAGGCGTGTGCGATAAGAAGGCATCATGTCGTCTTCGTCTCGATAGTCGGCACGTTGCAAATCGTCGGCCGACTCGTTGTATGTGTCGTCACATTCATCTGTGTCTGACGCACATGCAGCCGGCGCCGCTTCTTCAAGCGCCGGGTTCTCATCGAGACGGCGATGCACCTCGTCCTCTATGGCCGCGGTATTCATCTCAAGCAACTTTACAAACTGCACCTGCAGCGGCGCCAAAGTTTGTATCTGAGACTGGGTCTGTGAAAGTTCAAAACCTTCTTTCATATTGCTGCAAAATTACGAATTTTTCGCTTAATGCGGCGCATTAAACGGCAAAATATTTTGCCGCTTATATTGCTGCGACTATGGGGTGGGTGGCGGTGAAAAGGTTATTATTGCTATAGTAGGATATTTTTGCCCCTTCTACGCTGAATGTTGCTATGGCTCTACTTGCCAACGCCGGGGCTTTTGCCGCTCCGCGATTGCCAAGTCGCAGCGGCGCGCACTCCACGCGTGCGGCATCCCACAATCCGGCATCTATAAACGATTGCAGCACTGCCGTGCCGCCTTCAATAAGCACCGAGGTGATGCCTCGGCTGTACATATCGGCAAGCACTTCGGCGGGCGTAGTGTCGTATATCCACGGCTCGCGGGCAAGCGATAGCTCTGCGGGGTTGATGCGATGACGTCGGTCAAGAATTATAGGCTGCGGATTGCGACCGCGCCATTTGCGCACATCAAGGTGCGGACGGTCGGCAATGATTGTGCCCGAGCCTACAAGTATGGCGTCGTGGGCTGCGCGCAGACGATGCACGCCGCTCTGTGTCAGCGCTGTAGAGAATTTTGTGGCGGGCTCGTGCTCTTGGCGCACGCTGTCAATATGTCCGTCGGCGCTTTGTGCCCATTTGAGCGTGACAAACGGACGCTTCAGCGTGTGCGCCGTCATAAACTGAGCATTCAGACGTTTGCTCTCGTCGGCAAGCACGCCTGTCACCACGTTTATCCCGGCATCGCGTAGCATTGATATGCCGCGGCCGCTGACTTTATCGAACGGGTCGAGAGCGCCGACAACCACGTTGCCGATATTGTTGTCAATGATAAGCTTGGCGCATGGCGGGGTTTTGCCGTAGTGCGAGCACGGCTCGAGGGTGACATACATCGTGGCTTGGTGTAGCAGTTCTCGGTCGCTGTTGCGCACCGATGCCACGGCATTCACCTCGGCGTGACCTTCGCCGCATTTGCGGTGATAGCCTTCGCCGATGACACGGCCGTCGGCACTCACAATCACACTGCCCACCATGGGATTGGGGGTGGTGTCGCCAAAACCTTGCGCTGCCAATTGCAGAGCGCGTTGCATATATCGTTCGCTGTAGTCGCTCATAGTCGTTCTGTTTTATAACACAAAATTACTAAAAAATCGGCAATAAGAAAGCGGTCGGAAAGTTTTAAGCCTTCCGACCGCTGTTGCGGGTTATTTAGAGTCTTAGTTTGCGAATGTCAGTTCACCGTCTTTTGCATCAATAATGATGGGGCGGTCTTTGTCGACTTTTTGTGCAAGGATGTCTTTAGCCAAGCGGTTGAGCACCATACGGTGTATCACACGTTTCACGGGACGAGCACCAAACTCGGGGTCGTAGCCCTCGTCGGCGAGGAAGCTCAATGCTGCATGAGTGACTTGCATGTCTACGCCGCTGACTTTGAGCATCTTTTGCACTGATTGAATTTGCAACTCAACAATGCGTTCAATCTCGTTGCGGTTGAGCGGCGTGAACATTATAATCTCGTCGATACGGTTCAAAAATTCGGGACGTATGGTCTCTTTGAGCATCTCGAGCACAGCACCCTTGGTGTGCTCTACAACCTCATCCTTGTTGGCGTCGGTCATGTTGGCGAAGTTTTCGCGTATCATCGACGAACCCATGTTTGAGGTCATAATGATTATTGTGTTCTTGAAGTTTACCACACGGCCTTTGTTGTCGGTGAGTCGGCCGTCGTCGAGCACTTGCAGCAGTATGTTGAACACATCGGGGTGAGCTTTTTCTATCTCATCGAAGAGCACCACTTGATAAGGTTTGCGGCGCACGGCCTCGGTGAGTTGGCCACCTTCGTCGTAGCCAACGTATCCCGGAGGAGCTCCGACAAGACGGCTCACTGAGTGCTTCTCCTGATACTCACTCATATCAATACGTGTCATCATATTTTCGTCGTCGAACAGATATTCGGCAAGCGCTTTTGCAAGTTCGGTCTTACCAACACCGGTGGTGCCGAGGAAGATGAACGAGCCGATAGGACGACGCGGGTCGTTAAGTCCGGCACGCGAGCGG
>CAZYNO010000034.1:0-14972 GCA_964648845.1 uncultured Bacteroides sp. | reverse complement strand
GGAGGATTTTTTCGGCAACGTCGGCAGGGATGGTGTTGTCGTCAAGGTCTTGCACGTCGTGGCCGTAGATGCCGAATGCGGGCAAACCTTTTTGAGCGTGAGCGGCGAGCACGGCAGCGAGATAAACAGCTCCGGGGCGCTCAGTGCCGTTGAAGCCCCAAACAGCCTTCGGCCAGTAGGGGTTCATGTCCATAGTTTCGGCGCCATAGCACCAGCAGCTTGTGACGGTGATGGTTGCGCCAACGCCTTCGCGCTCAAACTTCTCGGCGCAGGCAGCCGACTCGGCGACGCGGCCGATAGTGCCGTCGGCAATAACACATTCAACGGGCGAACCGTCGCCGTTGTGCACGTTTTCTGAGATGAGTTTGGCTACGGCCTTGGCGAGACTCATAGTCTTCTCTTCAAGGCTTTCTCTGACGCCACCTTGACGACCGTCGATGGTGGGACGAATACCGATTTTGGGATATTTTTTCATGAGATTATTATGGTTATATTATTTATGTTTGTTGGTATTGACTTAAATATCGAGCACAAATATAAGCAAATAATGTGAGACCGCTGCAAACAAAAACGCACAAAATTGTGACAATGCGTAAAAAAAGCACCGGGGACATCCGGTGCTTGTATTGTTAGTCTTCGAAGTTCATTTCGCTAAATCCTTCTTCGTCAAACTCATCGGGGTTGAAGCCCTGCTCCTCGTAGAGAGGATCGTCAAAGTCGTCGAGGGTTGTTTGCGACTTGCCTTTTGGGGTAGAGGCAGTGTTTACGGTGAACTGCTCAAGCTCTTGCACTTGAGGGGGCGGGGTGCCCAGAGAGAGGGTGCACACGGGGTCGCGGAGCGAGCGGCCGGTGATAATTTCTTTCATCTCAAGAAAGAAAGAACGATCATTGAGATAGTCAAAAGTGAACATCAGGTGTTGGCCTTCGTCGTCGATAAACTCAGAGAGCTCGCACTCATCCATGATATAGGCGTCTTCGTCAGAGTCGGTGCCCATATCCTCGAGAGTAATTTCTTTCTCTTTCTCCCAATTTTCATCACATAAAAAGAACGAGCACATCTCGTTTTTGTCATAACCAACACTTTCGCAAATAGCATTTTTTAGGTCAAAAAATGTTGCTTCAGAGTCGATTTTGATTTCCCTTTTGAAGTTGTCAACTTCATTTGAAACTAAACGAAAATTGAATACCATATATATCTTTGTAGTTATACCTTGTGATTGTATGTGTTTGTTTTAGTTTGTAAACTCGTAAAATAAAGTCAAAACCGCAAAATTTTACCCTTTGAATGTTTGATGTGTTTTTGCATATGGTTTTGTGGCGACAAAATTAATAATTTATTCTTGATACACACCAAAAAAATCTATTTTTTTTTGAGAAAAATTTTGCGTAAAAAATATTGTAAAAAAAATCTGATTTTGTGATAATTATTAGTTGTTTTTCAAAAAAAAGCAGTAAATTAGCACCCAAATATGCTATTCGCAATAATCATTTAAAAATTTAACTTAATAACGCTCGATTTGCAATCGGGAAAATAAAAAACACAAACCATGTCTCAACAACAATTAGATAAGCTCGATCTGACTATCTTAAATATGCTTGCCGAGAATGCGCGCAAACCCTATCTCGAGATATCTCGCGAGTGTGGTGTGTCTGGCGCAGCCGTGCATCAACGCATACAACGACTTACCGCCAACGGTGTTATCGCCGGTTCAGAATGTCTCTTCAATCCTGCATCTTTAGGCTATGACACATGTGCATACGTTGGCATATTTTTGCGCGACCCCTCGCTCTATGAGCAGATGGTGGAGAAGTTGCACACAATCCCCGAGGTTGTAGAATGTTACTACACCACCGGTCAATACGACATCTTCATCAAACTTTATGCCCGCAACAACGACCACTTGCTGCACGTGTTGCAATCAATACAGTCACTTGGCTGGGCTCGCACCGAGACCCTCATCTCGTTCAAGCAAATCTTCAAACGTCAGCCGCCGGTCGACCTGCCCAAGTATGAAGAGCAATAATCGCAACATCACATTTCAACTCAACATAACCAATTTACAGGCCTTAAAAACAGTATCACAATGCTAAAACCCCTTGCAAAAATAGTGTTAGCTGCAGCAGTCACCACAGCCGTCTCGGCACATGCCACCGACAACAACAACGACTTCAACTGTAACTTCGCCGACTCAACCATACGCCTTGACTATGTGCTTGGCGGCAACAAAGCTAATCCGAACGTAACCCTTGCCCACACCTTCAAGAGCAAAGGCTGGTCGGGACGTCAGCACAATCTCAACGCCCTACCCCTTGGCGGCAATGCACAACTCACCGTCACCACACTCGACGGCGACACAATATATCGCACATCTTTCTCAACACTATATCACGAGTGGTTGCAGCTCAACGACACAGTGCAACGTGCCTACGAAAACTCGGTGCTCATACCGCGTCCGCACAAAACCGTCAACGTAGAGCTCAAAGTGCTTGATTATCACCACCGCACAATATCAATGCACCGTCACGTGCTCAACCCCGCCGACATACTCATACGCGAGCTCCCCGCCACAGGCTATAAGACATACACCGTGCACAGCGGCTCGTACACCGGCAACAAAATTCACGTGGCAATATTGCCCGAAGGCTTCACAGCCGACGAGATGGAGAAATTTCACGAGTACGCACGTCGCACCGCCAACTCGCTGTTCAGCCACGAGCCTTTCGGCACACTACGCGACCGCTTCGACATCATTGCCGTAGACGTGCCGTCGAAAGACAGCGACGTGAGCGTGCCCAAAGACGGCATTTGGCGCAACACCGCATTCGGTTCGCACTTCTCAACATTCTACAGCGACCGCTACCTCACAACCCCCAATGTGTTTGAGGTGCACAACGCCCTTGCCGGCGTGCCCTACGAGCACATCATCATCCTTGCCAACACCAACGTCTACGGCGGTGGCGGCATCTACAACAGCTACACCCTCACCACCACCGGCAACCCCAAGTTTGAGCCGGTAGTAGTGCACGAGTTCGGCCACAGCTTTGGCGGTCTTGCCGATGAATATTTCTACAACGGCGACGTGATGGACGACACCTACCCCACCGACGTGGAGCCCTGGGAGCCCAACATCACCACACTCGTAGACTTCGACTCAAAGTGGAAAAAGCTCATCCCGAAGACTACGCCGACCCCCACCCCTGTCAACAAAGCCGACAAATATCCCGTAGGATTGTACGAAGGCGGCGGCTACTCATTTAAGGGCATCTATCGCCCCGCCGACAACTGCCGCATGCGCATCAACGAGATAGACCACTTCTGTCCCGCATGTATTGATGCTCTCGACCGCCTCATAAAATTCTACACTGAATAAAACATCCCCCACTCACACCTATGCGCTGATGAAAAAAATATCAATACTCATACCCGTCTACAACGAGGAACGCTCTCTCCACAATCTTTATAACGCGCTACTGCCGCTTATAAACAACACCATGCACGCGGTGCAATATGACTGGGAAGTTTTGCTCGTGAACGACGGCAGCGCAGACAATTCGCTGAGCGTTATGCGAGAGCTGCACCAAGCCGACCCTCGCATACGCTACATCTGCCTATCGCGCAACTTTGGCAAAGAAGAAGCTATGCTCGCCGGCATGGACAACGTGACCGGCGACTGTACTGTGATTATGGACGCCGACTTGCAGCACCCCGTGGAGGTGGTGCCACGCATGATTGCCGAGTGGGAAAACGGATACGACGACGTCTACGGCCAGCGCATCACCCGCGGCGAAGAGTCGTGGTTGCGCCGCAAGCTGTCGATGTGCTACTACAGTCTGCTCAAACGCTCAACGCGCATAGAGATATTGCCCAACGTCGGCGACTTTCGCCTGCTTGACCGCCGCGTAGTGGGCGCCATGCGCTCAATGCGCGAGAGCCAGCGCTACACCAAAGGTCTGTATTGCTGGGTGGGCTACAACAAAAAAGCCGTGCCGTTTGAGCAGCACGACCGCACCGACGGTGTGTCGTCGTTCAACATGCACCGGCTGTTCAATCTCGCCATCGACGGCATCACCAGCTACACCGTAGCGCCGCTGCGCCTGGCATCGGTTGCGGGCTTCATCACCGCCATGCTGTCGTTGCTCTACATGGTGTTTATCATCATCAAAACCATTTTTGTCGGCGAGCCGATACAAGGCTTTCCGACGCTCATCTGCGTGATGCTCTTTTTGGGCGGCTGTCAGCTGCTTGCCATAGGCATCTGCGGAGAGTATATCGGCCGCATATTTATGCAGACAAAAGGTCGTCCTCCATATTTCATTAGCGAGAAAGACGGTGAAAAGATATAAGTCAGCACTGTGGTTCACGCTTTTGGCTGCCGCCATCGTGACTTTTTCGCTTGCCGCAGTGTGGCTTGGCGACGATATTGACTATCGCTACTTCATTTCCGACTCTATTTGGAATAGCTATGGCCGACTAAGCAGCATTCCCCGCTTTTTTGCCTCGCAAGGCAACCACTACATGAACGTGAACGGGCGCTTCACGGCGCACGCCCTGGTGCAGCTGTTTTGCGGTGTGGCGGGCAAGACGGCGTTTGCCGCTGCCAACGCACTGATATATTGTGCGTTCATCTACTTAGTGCTGAAGTTTGCCAAAGTGCGCCGCATTGCCGACAATCCGGCGGCGGTGATTACGGCTATAGCCGTGACGTTGCTCACCTTTGTGACAAAGATGATGCCCACCACACAAATAGGCTTTGTGTGGATGTTTGCACTCAATCTCGCTTGGCTGCGGCTATTTATCAACCATCGCAACACATCGCGCCTCGGCACGTTGCTGATATGCATATTGGGCATTTTTGCCGGAAACGGGCAGGAAGCGCTCACACTTGGCATGTCGGCAGCTCTGGGTTTGTGGTGGCTGCACCGACGTTGCCGCGTGGGCAAAGCACGCACGGCAATGCTGATATGCTATTGGGCGGGCACTCTGGCTATATGCTGTTCGCCGGGCACCTTGGGCAGAGCCGGCGGCCTGTCTGTGCCGCTCGGCACGTCGATAGTCTACATGCTGTTATCGCTGCGTGCGGCATATATGCTGATAATCACAGTGATAGTGTTGCGAATGCGCGGCACCATATCTCTGCGCAAGGCATATCGCGATAATGCATTGTTTGTCAACGCAATGGCGATAATGTTGCTATTCAACCTCGCCATCGGTGTATATTGCAACCGCCAACTGTTCGGCATAGAACTTATGGCCATGCTGATTATGTTGCGCCTGCTGCCGCAACACGCATTTGCTCGCGGCGTGCGCATTGTTGCTATGCTTGCCGTGGTGTTTATGCTTGGCTGCCAGTGGCAAGGCATACGCAAGGTGCAGTGCGAATACGACGATATTGAGGCACTGTATGCAGCGTCGGAGAAGGGAATTGTGTACTACGACCGCACTCTCGGCTCAAACAACTATTATCTGCGCGAATATCGTTACTACGAAGAAATTGTGGGCCAATTCAACAACGACACACACCACTCGCTGCAAAAACTAATGCACGAAAAATATCCCAAACAGAAATCGCTGCACGTGTGGCCCACATGCATCAAGGGTGCCAAAGCGGTGCACGACACAGTGATAGAATATGCGCCGCAACACTTTTTTGCTATATGCCTGGACAGCAAAGAGTATAGCCCCAAGGTTTATGCACGCGGCGAAGCTACCGACATTACCATCGAAAAATCAGCCGTACACGGCAAAGGCTGGCACTCAATGATTATTTTGCCACACACACCGTTCTCCCCCATCGACAGCGTCACCTTGCAATAAAAAAGGCCCGCGACATCAACGTCGCAGGCCTCAAAGTTATGAAAAATTTAAATGATTTTTCTTAGCGAACGAGCACTTTAGAGGTTTTGCCTCCAACGCTCATGATGTAGACGCCGGGCACCATGCGGTCTTTGTTGACACGCATGCCTTGCAAGTTGTAGAAGATTGCTTCGCCGTTTTCAACGTCGATGTTGGCAACTCCGGTGCTTGCAGTGACAGTGACGGGAAGGTCGTATGCAATACCTTTTGAGAGGTTTGTTGAGTTTGCACCGTCGCTGAGGTCAGTCCAAGCGTTTTGGTAGAGCACACGAACATAAGATGTGCCGGTTGTAGCTGTTTCTGGCACTGTGAGAGTGTGGCTGATGTTCATCACTTCGTCGTAGTTAGCCTTGATGTTGGCAGCCGGAGCACGTGTGCCGTATTGTTTATCGAGGGTGTGGGTGCCGCTCAAGCTCCAGTCAGTATAGATGTAAGCGCAGGTGTAGCGCAAATCTTCATATACCGAAGAAGTTGAGGTGCTGAGGCAGTTGGCGGTGAGGTCGAGAGTAATTTGGTCGCCGGGCACCACTACGAGAGCTTCGTCGATGAGGTTGTAGATTGAGCCGGGGTGCGATGACCATGTGCGGCTTACAGAACCTTTAGATGAAGATGCCGAGAGAGCAGTGAGGTAGTTAGCGCTGTAGCTTTCGCCTGAAGGAACGCCGTAGTTGGGGACGTCGGTGCTTGTGCCGGGTTCCGGATCGGGGTCAACAGTTGATGAGCCTTCGAGCAAAGTAACTTTGATAGAGTTAGATACGTTAGAATTGTGAGTGCCGTCGGTGGCAATTACGCTATATTTGTAGGTTGCACCGGGAGTGAGACCCTTAACAGTGGCTGATGTTACGTTGCCAACAGCGAGTTGGTTGTAGCCTTCGATGGGGTCGGCGCCACCGGCAATGATAACGATATCGTCGAGAGCAATAGCACCTGCCGAGCCTTGAAGCTTAGCGGTGAAGCGCACTTGTTTAACACCGTCGGGAATTTCGGTGATGGTTTTTGTTTCGCCGGTGAGAGGGAGCGATACGCTTTCGATAGTCACCCATTCAGAGTCAACATAACCTTCAACAAGGAGAGCGTCGCTATCGTAAGTTTGATAGCCGCGATACCAGAAGCTGATTGAAGAAACGTCTGAAGAGTATGTGCGGGTGCGGAGATATGTGCCGCTGATGTCATTTTTCTCCATCTTGAGAGCGGGAGATGCATTGCCATAGAAGCCGGCAGTTGCGTAATATTTGCTTGAAGAGAATGATTTGTACCAGCCGTAGGGGATAGCAACAGCTTCGCCGCTACCGCAGTTGGCAGTTTCTTTTTCTTCGCTCACGCTGCCGTCGGCAACAGTGAGGAGGTAGTCATTGGCACCGTCAACAGCTTCCCAGTTAGCCACGAATGATGTTGAAGTGACGTCGGTGGCAGCGAGGATGGTTGGAGTAGCGTCTTTGATGGGGAAACCGCCGCTCACTTTGAATGATATTTGCGAGCTGTTTTCGGTGATATCGGTGATAGGCACGTCAAGACCTGTACCTGCCCAAGTTACGAGACCGGGAGTGGTGTCTTTGGTGATTTCGGTGATGCCTGTTGTGCCGGGGAATGTGTATCCGGCTTGAGTGGTTTTGTTTTGACGAGCGGGGGTGCCGTTAGCCTCAACAATATCGGTGTTTTGGTGGTCGGCATCGCTGTTTGTGCCGCCCGATGAATAGTCGAAGTCGATGTGCCAAACCAGCAGACCGTGACCGGGGATGTAGCGGTCCCAGCCGGTAGCTTGACGGTTTTCGAGGAGGTAGAATTCTTTGTTGCTCGAAGTGGGGATGAGGCAGCAAGTGTTGCTCGACTCGAGGGGAGCGAGGGTAATTTCGTCGGGCGACGAGCTCAACACTTTAGGTTCAATCCATTTGAGGGCGTTACGCTCGAACGAGCTGTAAGTGGGCGGAGTGCGGTCGTTGTTGAGGTAGCAACCTATATCCATCACGTCCCAATAACCGGGAGTGACGTCAAGCGAGCCTGAATAGGCCTCGGGCATACCGAGCACGTGTGAAAATTCGTGCACGAAAGTACCGATACCTGCGGGAGTGCCGCCGGCTGAAGTGACCTCGTTAGAGCAAGCGTAGCGGTTAACATACACGCCGTCATATTTCACTGTGTAACCGGCACTTTTGAGAGTCCATTGGTGAGGCCAAACAGCATCTTCGGAAGTGGTGTTGCTACCCGCGCCGGCGTAGAACACGTAGACGTTGTCGCAATAGCCGTCGCCGTCGGTGTCATAGTCTTTAAAGTTGATTTGAGAGTCGAGTTGCTTGGCAGCCTCAACAAGCATTTGAGCGGCATATTTGTCGCTCTGAGCGTAGTATGAGCGGTTGTTAGCCAAAGTTACGGGGCCGTAGACGTCGAATTGCGGTTTGAATTTGCCGTTAGAGGCAGTGATAAAGTAGTCGCGAGCACTACCTGTGCAATCGTTGTCGCTGAAGCCTTCTTCGTTGAGCAGACGAGTGAAGTAGTCGTTGACGTTTTCGGTTTCGCAAGCATAGTCAGCATATTGCACGAGGATTACGCAAGCTTTCACAGTGCCGGTGTTGGGGAACGTAGAGCTGACTCCAACGCCGCTTTGAGCGATGTCGCGGGTGCCGATGGTGTTGAGACGCACTCTGCTGAATGCGAGTTTCACTTGCTCGCTATCAATTGTTTGCAGCAAACTGAGTTCGTCGGCAGTGCGTGCATCAACGTTATGAGCCTGGACCGAAGAGCTCACGGCATTGTTGTTACTGTTGAGAGTGGCATAGCAAAAAGTTTTGCCGTCGGCCACAACGGGAATGCCGTCAGGAGTCATGTAGTAGTGCCCGTATTCGTCGCCGACGATACGGAGTTGCAGCACTTCACCATTGGGTTGGGTCACTTTGATCAAGCCCGGATAAGCGGGCACGGCGTTTGCAACTGACGGAAGAAGAGCCATAGCTGCAATCACCAAATTACGTAAAAGTGATTTCATTGGTTGGTAAAAAGATTTTTTAGAACCGGACTCAAGGATTAAAATAGGCTATCCAAAGACACAGAGTCCGTAGTGTCTCTGTTAGCCTTATGTTGCTTTATTTTTGGCAAATATACGCAAAAATATTCACAAAACGCACATTTAGTAGTTTTTATCGCCGATTTCGAGCAGAAATAATGCAAAAAGCGCGCCGAAAGCGATATTTTCGACGCGCTGTGTGTTTGTGTGGTGTGAAGTTTATTTCACAATGACTTTAGAGGCTTTGTTGCCTTGACGGCGAATGTACAAGCCGGGAGCTGTGGGGTTGTCAATGCGCACGCCATTTAGGTTGAAGTATTCGGCAGGTGCATTGTTGTCAACATCTGCGGTCAAGCTGCTTGCTGCGGTGAAGTCTTTGGGCAGTGCAACCGAGGCGGGGAAGAAGGGGTAGCTCTTGCCGCCGAAGCCTACCATGGCAACGGGAATATTTATAACGTTGTCATCGCCGAGGGTTGACTGTGCGTTGCGCGATTGCATGATGCTTTTAACCGAAGATTTGTCGGTGTTGTAGTAGCCGATGTAGAAGCCTTCATAGTTCATAACAGTGGGGATGCCGAACGAGTCGCTGTACAGGTGCGACGATTGCTCCATCAGCACAATACATTCGGGGTCGGAGACATCGAATTCAATCAGGTTGTCGTCGGCAAAGACGTCTTCGCTGTATTTCGGGAAGGTTGTGCCGATGAACGGATTGAACAGAGCCACAACGTCGTGACGATCGTTGGTGTATGTGTCAACTTCGAAGGGATAGTTTTCGGGTGAGTCGCCGTCGTCAAGATAGAGCGGCAACACAGAGCCGTCAATCACTGTTGACGTGCCGATATACTGCCAGCCGGTCAAGTCACCGGGTGTTTTGTAGCGAGTGCGCACCGATGCTTGCTCAGTGCCGTTGCTGTCGTAGCTCGACACAACAAGATAGTAAGCCACGCCGGCTTGAGCCTCACCGCTGAGGTCGATGGTGAGCGAAGCGGGCACATCTTTGAGCGCTGACTCGGCGTTTGTCTCGGCAGTGATGAGTTTGTATTTCAGCGATTGGTCGCCGGCAACGCCGTTGACGGTTGCCGTTTTGGCAGAAGTGTCGACTGAAACAGTGAAATCTTGCGCATAGGCACTAACGCCCAGCAGCATAGAAGAAAGACAAATAATAAATTTAGAAGTAGAAGTATGCATAGTTATATGGTTAGATTTTCTTGCAAAATTAACTATTTTAACGATTAAATCAACACAAATGGGCTAACACAATCGTTAAAATAGCTTAATATTTTGGCCCGATTACTCGGGAATGGTGACGAAGAAGTAAGGGCTGTCGGTATGTTGCGAGTGAATAATGTCTACCATACGGGCAACAATATCGGGATGCTCGGCGGCAATATCGTGGTCTTCGTGGATGTCGGCGGCAAGGTTGTAGAGCAGCGGAGTGCCTTTTTTCACCACGAGTTTCCAATCGCCCATGCGCACGCCAATTTGGTCGGTTTCGTTAAATTCCCAATATAGGAAATCGTGCTCCTTTTGGCCGTCTTTGCCAAGGAGCGTCGGTGCAAACGAGATGCCGTCGAAGTAGTCGGTGCCTTTTTTCTTGCGATTGGTGTATTTTTTGACGTAATTTTTCACGCCTGTGAGTTCGCAGAATGTTGGCATAATGTCGTAGAATGCCAATTGGTGGTCGTTGACCGAGCCGGCCTCAACTTTGCCGGGCCAGCGCACAATGAAGGGAATGCGTATGCCGCCCTCGTAGCATTGACGCTTGAGACCGCGCAACTTGCCGTCGCGGCCGAAAAATTCGGGGTCGGCACCACCCTCTTCGTGAGGGCCGTTGTCGCTGGTAAAGATGACGATAGTATTTTCGTCAAGACCTTTCTTTTTGAGCAGGTCGAGCACCTCGCCCACGTAAGCGTCGAGGCGCGAAATCATAGCAGCAAATTGTGCGTGAGTATGCACCACTGAGCCGTAGCGCGAGCCTTCGTCGCCGCCCCAGGTTTTATCAACAAAAAACTTTTGCTGATAGCCAAGCAGCAGCGAGTCTTCGGGCTGAGCGAGCTCGGCGTGAGGCAGCGTGTAGGTGAATATGCCGAAGAACGGATGCGTAGAGTCTTGACGGTCAAGCCACTTCAACGCCTCATGGTGTATCATATCGGCGGAATATTGCGGGCGTTTGGCGTAGTCTTTACCAAACATCGGATATTTTATATTCTCCTCCATGACCACGCGCACAGTGGCGGTGTCGCCAAGCGATGTGCTGTAGCGATTGAGGAAGTTGGGGAAGTAGGAGTGAGCTTGAAATTGGCAGATGTAGCCGTAAAACTCGTCGATGCCGCGCTTGTCGGGGGTAGATACAGAGCCTTCGTAGCCGCCTGCCCATTTGCCGAACATGCCTGTGGTGTAGCCGTTATCCTTCATGATTTCGGGCAAGATTACGTGTCCGGGGTCGTAGGGATGCTGACCGACTACCGAAAATTCCTCGTTGTTGCCATAGTGCATCTTGGGTGAGTTGCGCCAATACTCTTTATTGCCGCGCACCTCGGCGTGACCGCTGTGCTGACCGGTCATGAAAGCTGCGCGCGAGGGGGCGCTGACCGGGCTTCCGGCATAGGCTTGAGTGAAGCGCATGCCCTCGGATGCCATGCGGTCGATATTTGGAGTGCTGATGTAGGGCTGGCCGTAGCAACCAAGGTCGCCGTAGCCCATGTCATCACACATTATATAAATAATATTCGGTTTTTGGGCATAGGCCGAAGCTGCCAAGAGCATTGCGCCGCCCATTGAAAAGAATTGTTTTCCTTGCATAATTTTGATACTTGACTGCTGATGCGGCGAAGATTACCGCGATGGTGCAACAAATTTAGCAATAAAACATCTATCGGCAAAGTGTTTTGCCTCAAAAATGCGAAGTTATAAACAGGGATGTTGATAACTTTGTTAATAACTTTCGAGTTTTGTGTTGATAACGGCATGTGCAGTGTTGATAACTTTGTTGATAAGTATGTTGATAACTTTTTTGCATAGTGTTTATTTATTCGTTATTTTTGCAACAACGAATATTTATTACCCAACATATCATGATGCAAAGCAAAATTATCACAGCTATTCTTGCCATGGGCGTTGCTTGTGGTTCACAGACAGTTAGCGCTGCCATGCCACGCGATGCCGCCCTCGAAGCGAGCGTTGAGAAGACTCTCGCCAAGCTGACTCTTGAAGAGAAAATAGGACAGATGACCGAACTTACACTCGACGTGCTCGGCGAGTGGAAAGACGGCGAATTTGTGCTCGACAAAACAAAATTGCACGATGCCATAGCCAAATATAAGGTTGGTTCGATACTCAACGTGCCAAGCGTGGCGCTCTCGCCCAAGCAGTGGGAGAAGCTAATAGGCCAAATACAAGATGTTTCGATGAAGGAAATAGGCGTGCCCTGCGTGTATGGCCTCGACCAAAACCACGGTGTAACTTACACCCTCGGCGGTGTGCTCTATCCGCAAAATATCAACATGGGCGCATCGTTCAACAAAGACCTTGTTTATAAAGCTGCCGAAGCTACAGCCTACGAGACTCGCGCGGCAAACTGCCCGTGGACCTACTCGCCCACCCTCGACATGGCTCGCGACCCCCGTTGGCCGCGCGTGTGGGAGAACTATGGCGAAGATTGTCTGGTGAATGCCGTGATGGGCAGCGAAGCCGTGCGCGGTTTTCAGGGCGACGACCCCAATCACATCGACGCCAACCACATTGCCGTGTCGGCAAAGCACTATATGGGATACAGCTACGCGCGCACCGGCAAAGACCGCACTCCCGCCTACATCTGGATTGGCGACTTGCGCGAAAAATGCTTCGCTCCGTTCAAGGCTTGCGTTGAGGCCGGAGCACTGACAATAATGGTGAATAGCGGCAGCATAAACGGCGTGCCCGTGCACGCAAACCACGAGCTGCTCACCACCTGGCTCAAAGACGACCTCGGCTGGGACGGTATGCTCGTCACCGACTGGGCAGATATCAACAACCTTTATGTGCGCGAGCATGTTGCCGCCGACAAAAAAGACGCTATTGCTATTGCCATCAATGCCGGTATCGACATGGCTATGGAGCCATATAGCACCGACTATTGCGACTTGCTCAAAGAGCTGGTGAACGAAGGCCGCGTGCCCATGAGCCGCATCGACGACGCCACACGCCGCGTGCTGCGTCTGAAATATCGCCTTGGCTTATTCGACAAACCCAACACCTACGTTAAAAACTATCCCGCATTTGGCGGCATCGACCACAAGGACATTGCACTCAAAGCCGCCGAAGAGGCAGAGGTGTTGCTCAAAAACAAAGACAACATTCTGCCGCTCGCCAAAGGACAGAAGATACTCGTCACCGGCCCGAATGCCAACGCTATGCGCTGCCTCAACGGTGGCTGGAGCTACTCGTGGCAAGGAGACCTTGCCGACCGTTTTGCCGGCGAATACAACACCATCTACGAAGCTATAAGCAATAAATTCGGCAGCGAGAACGTGACCCTCGAGCAAGGCGTCACCTACTCTGCCGAAGGCTCTTACGAGAAAGAAAACGCTCCCGAGATTGACAAAGCCGTGGCAGCCGCAGCAAATGTTGACGTGATTGTGGCTTGCGTGGGCGAAAATTCATATTGCGAAACTCCGGGCAACCTTTCAGACCTTGCAATGTCTGAAAATCAGCGCAACCTCGTGAAAGCTCTCGCCAAGACCGGCAAGCCTATAGTGCTCATCCTCAACGAAGGCCGCCCGCGCCTCATCAACGACATTGAGCCGCTTGCCCAAGGCATTATCGACATATTGCTGCCCGGCAACTTCGGCGCCGATGCTCTCGCCAACATCCTTGCAGGCGACACCAATCCCAGCGCCAAGATGCCCTACACCTATCCACGACACCAAGCCGAGCTCACCACCTACGACTATCGCGTGAGCGAAGAGACCGACCGCATGGAAGGCGCCTACAACTACGACGCCGTTGTGTCGGTGCAATGGCCGTTTGGCTACGGACAAAGCTACACCACCTTTGCCTACGATAATCTGCGCTGCTCAAAGAGCACATTTACAGCAGACGACGAGCTGACCTTCAGTGTCGACGTCACCAACACCGGCAGCCGCGAAGGCAAGGAAGTGGTGATGCTGTTCAGCCGCGACATGGTGGCTTCGATAGTGCCCGAAAATCGACGTCTTCGCGCCTTCGACAAAATCTCGCTCAACCCCGGCGAGACAAAGACAGTGAGCTTGAAAATCAAGGGCTCAGACCTTGCATTTGTTGACCACGACGGACATTGGTTGCTTGAAAAGGGCGACTTCCGCATGCAAATCGGCGACAAGACTCTGATGCTCACTTGCACCGACACTCACCGCTGGGACACTCCCAATCGCTAAATCACACCACAGATATAGATGCCAAAAGCCCCGCTAAATTTAGCGGGGCTTTTGTCGCAGAGTGAGCGGAGAATGTCAATCAAAAAAAATGAAAACGATGTGTAAATTGCTGCAGTGGGAGAGAGCGGATTGTGAATGAGAGGTTATTTTTTCTCTGTACGTTTCGACTTTTGACGGCCGTGGTAGTTGGCAAGTTGCATTGCAATCTTGCGCTCCACGCTTTTGAACTTGAGGAGCTGACGGGGCGTGAGCACATCGGCGAGTTTGTCGAAATATTTCAATTCGATGTCGCTTTCGCGCTTACGTTGCTCAAACAACGAGCGAGCAACAGTAGCACATTCAGTGTCTGAGGCATTAGTGTCAGCGAGAGTTTTGCGCTCCATGTCGCGAGTTTCGTTGCCGATAATCATCAGTTCTTTGTCCATGCTGTCGTAGACGTCAAAGAATTTTTGCTGTTGGTCTTTGGCAAGTTGAAGCTCTTTGACAAAAACGCGGTGTTTGAAATTACGCATTTCGGTCAAGGCCTTTTGGAGGTCTTCGTCGCTAAGGCGTTGTGCGGCGACGTTAGCGGGGCCAAACGCGGTAGCAAGTGCAATAATCGCAATAATGAGATGTTTGCGTTTCATTATTCAAGTTCAAGTGATGCAGCCTCGGGATTAGCATTGTAAATCGAGTCTTGCAGGTTATAAACATCAATACTGTCTTCGATCATGTAGTCGTAGAT
>CAZYNO010000033.1:0-14980 GCA_964648845.1 uncultured Bacteroides sp. | reverse complement strand
TCGGCTTTGGCGGTCACAACGCTACTGTTATCGTTAAGAAGTTTGAAAAATAATCGCCTATAACCCTCCTAAGGGATAATATTTATGCGGTGCGAAAATATTTTTTCGCGCCGCATAATTTTTTTTATAATTTATTTTGGCATATAACGAAATAATTATTAAATTTGGCGATTGATTACAAGACCCATACCTACACGGTAACTCTTATTTTAACTATTAAACTAATAAATCATGGATATGCGTGAACCCGAATTGACCGAAGCTCCTCAAAACGCCGAAAGTCAACTCACTACAGCCGAAGAAACACAGCCCGAAAATAGCGCGGCTGCAGAAGCTGTCGACACTCAATCGGTTGCCGAAGACGATGAGCAACCCGTTGAGAACTTTGACGTCGAAGCTCCTGAAACCTTCGAGCAACTCCTGGCTTCAGCTCGCGAAATTGCCGAGCGCGACGCCGCAAACATCTCTCGCGAAGACGTTAGCCGTCTCCGCCAACAATATGCATCGCTCCGCAAAGCCCAAAGCGAAGCCGCTCGTGCACAATTTATCGAGCAGGGAGGTGACCCCGAACAATTCGTTAGCCAACCCGACGACAACGAAGACGAATTTAAACGCATACTCAACGATATCAAAGATAAAAAAGCCGCTCACTTAGCCGCACTCGAAGCCGAGCGCGCCGCTAACCTTGACCGCAAAAACGCTATCATTGACGAAATTTTATCACTCGCCGACGATACCGACAATGTTAACCGCACATTCCCACGCTATCGCGAGCTCCAAGACCAATTCAACGCCATTGGCGAAGTCCCCGCTCCCGAAGAAACAGGCGTGTGGAAACGCTTTCAAGATGCTCGCGAACGCTACTCCGACAACCTCAAAATCAACAAAGAGTTGCGCGACTACGACTTCAAGAAAAACCTCGAGCAAAAAGAACTGCTCATCTCTGAGGCCGCAAAACTCAACGACGAAAAAGACATCATCGTTGCCTTCAAACGCCTCCAAGAGCTCCACGCCAAATGGCGCGAAATTGGCCCCGTAGCTAAAGAACTGCGCGAAGAGGTCTGGCAGCGCTTCAAAGATGCCTCGCTCGACATCAACAAACGCTACCAAACTCACTTCGAAGAACGCAAAGCTCGCGAAGCCGAAAACGAAGCAGGCAAAACCGCCATCTGCGAACGCGTAGAAGCACTCGACTTCTCTCAACTCAAGAGCTTCGCCGCTTGGGACCAGATGACGCAAGAACTCAAAAAAGCACAAGAAGACTGGAAAAAACTCGGCTACGCCTCACGCAAAATGAACAACGCCCTGTTCAACCGCTTCCGCGCTACTTGCGACACTTTCTTCGTGCTCAAAGCCGCCTACTTCAAGAACGTTAAAGAAGAGCTCGCTCGCAACCTCGCTCGCAAAAACGAACTCGTTGAAAAAGCCGAAGCTCTCAAAGACAGCACCGATTGGAAGAAAACCACCGAAGCCCTCGTGGCCCTGCAAAAAGAGTGGAAAACAATCGGCACCGTCGCTAAAAAACACAGCGACAACGTGTGGCGTCGCTTCCAACAAGCTTGCGACCACTTCTTCGAACAGAAGAAAGCCGCAACCTCAGGCGTGCGCCAAACCGAACAAGCAAATCTACAAGCTAAACGCGACCTGATTAAAGAACTCGACAAAATCACTGCAGAAACTCCTAAAGCCGATGCCGTAGCTCTTATCAACGACCTTCAAGAACGTTGGAAATTAGTAGGTCACGTGCCCTTCCGCGAAAAAGATAAAGTTTACGAAGCATTCCGCACACGCATCAACGAAGTGCGCACTCAGTTCGACCTCAACGAGCGTCGCAACCGCATGGAGCGCTTCGAAAACGCTATCAACGAAGCCGGCGACGACGAAAACAAACTCCTGCGCGAGCGCGAACGCCAAATGCGCCTGCTCGACAACCGTCGCGCCGAGTTGCGCACTTACGAGAACAACCTCGGATTTCTTAGTGCAAAGAGCAAATCAGGCAACTCGCTTGTGCACGACTTTGAGCGCAAAATTGAGCGCTTGAAAGCGGATATCACCTCTCTCGAAGACAAAATCAATCTCATTGACAGCAAACTCTCCTAACAACTAACCGACAGCCGTGCTCCACGCCACGGCGTGACAGCGCGGCTCGGCTTTTTGTAGAAGCTTTCTGTCATACGAATTGCATTTCTATGATCAGAAAACAACGCGGCCAATACGGCCGGTACATACCCGGTATCCTAACCCTTACCGATTATGTATTGCTAAATATACTATTCATCCTAACCTATTGGCTTTGTGAAGACCTCGCTGCACTGCCAAAAGTGCGCGAAGTGTGGCTCCTTGCCAATGTGGCATATATACCTATAGTGCTCTGGCAACACTACAAGGACTACAACCGCCGAGCTATTGTGATGGACCTCACAGTGATACACGCTCTCCGTGCCGTCGGCGTCCATGCCTTGTTCTTTGCCTCAATGATGGAGTTCTTGAATTGCGGCGTTTCAGCCAAAACCTACTCCTGCTTCTATGGCATGATGCTCGTGCTGCTGCCAACATGGTGGATGATCGACCGCTTGGTATTGAAGGCTTATCGCCGTCGCGGTCGCAACTTTTTGCGTGTTGTCATCGTAGGCACCAACGAAAATGCCGTGCGCCTATATGAAGAGATGCAGTCTGATGCCGGTTTCGGCTACAGAGTGTACGGCTTCTTTGACAAATTCAAGCGCCCGGGCTTCAGTCTCAACTATTTGGGCACTGTTGCCGAGCTCGACGGATATGTCAAGACACATGCAATAGACGAGATATTCTTCTCCCTCTCGGGCGAAGACGAGATGCTTAGGCAAGTAGTAAAAATCACTGACGACAACGTCATTCCTTTCTACTTCGTGCCGCAATTGTCAAAATACGTGAGCCGCAAATTTGCCATCACACGCATTGGCGCGGTGCCCGTGCTCACACTGCTTCACAACCCGCTGAAAAATCCGTTTAACAGCGCACTGAAGCGAGCATTTGACTTGCTATTCTCGAGCATAGTGTTGCTATTCTCGCCGATAGTATTGATACCCGTAGCGATTGGCATAAAACTGTCATCGCCCGGGCCCATATTCTTCAAGCAAGAACGCACCGGTCACCACGGCCGCTCGTTCAATTGCTACAAATTCCGCACTATGCGCGTGAACGCTACCGCCGACACTGCGCAAGCTACGAAGGACGACCCTCGCAAAACTAAGTTCGGCGACTTTTTGCGCCGCACAAGTATTGACGAGTTGCCACAATTTTTCAACGTGTGGCGCGGCGACATGTCGGTTGTCGGTCCTCGACCTCACATGCTGAAGCACACCGAGCTCTACTCGGCAATCATCAGCAGCTATATGGTGCGACACATTGTGCGTCCCGGCATCACCGGCTGGGCTCAGGTGAACGGCTATCGCGGCATCACCGACGAGCTCTGGAAGATGGAAAAGCGCGTGGAGTGCGATGTGTGGTACATTGAGCACTGGAACTTCTTCCTCGATTTGAAGATCATAGTGCGCACAGTGATCAACGCTCTCGGAGGCGAGAAAAACGCCTTCTGAGCGCCGCTCCCCGGCAACGGGGCAAGCTCCACTACCCGCGGCTCAGGCTTCGAGCCGAGTTTAATATATCTCATTATCACCAACTATTCTAAATTATTACAAGATATTATCGAACGACACAAAATTTATTCCAAATTTAGAACCCAAATTTTATTAACTACCAATTTAACCAATTATATTTTCACAAACTAAAGAACCGTGATTGTATGAAAATCTATCCAAGTACTTTTAAGTTCTTGTTAGTGGCTACAGCTTTCGCGTCTGCACCCTTTGTGGGCAGTTACGTCTATGCAGCTCCTGCTGCAGCTGCTGTGCCTGCAAGTGAGGCTCAAACCATCACCGGTGTCGTTACCGACACCGAGGGCGAACCCCTCGCCGGTGTATCTGTGGTTATGCCCAAATCAGGATTTGCCACTGTAACAGACATCGATGGTAATTTTTCTATCAAAGCAGCCGTTGGCGAGACTATCCAGTTCTCATACGTTGGCTATGCTTCACAGAATGTAAAAGTTACCAACAGCAACCCCCTTTCAATCGTCCTCAGCGAAGACACTAACGTGCTCAACGAGGTCGTAGTTACTGCTCTCGGCATCAAACGCGAGCAAAAATCATTGTCTTATAACGTGCAACAGGTTAAAGGCGAAGACCTGATCACTAACAAAGATGCAAACTTCGTAAATTCACTCGTCGGTAAAGTTGCCGGTGTTAACATCAACACCTCTTCTTCAGGTACAGGTGGTATTTCGAAAGTTGTGATGCGTGGTACTAAATCTATCATGCAGTCGTCAAACGCTCTCTACGTGGTTGACGGCATGCCTATGCGCTCAGGCCGTGCAAGCGGCGACTACGGCGCTTATGGCTCAAGTGGTGCTACCGAACCCATCGCTGACCTCAACCCCGATGATATCGAGTCAATGTCAGTGCTCACCGGTGCTGCCGCTGCCGCTCTTTATGGTAGCGAAGCTGCTAACGGTGCTATCGTCATCACCACCAAAAAAGGCTCTGTAGGCAAAACAAAAATCACCGTAAGCACCAACAACGAGTGGAACCGCGCTTTCGTGCTCCCCTCATTCCAAAACACTTACGGTCCCGGTCAAAACGGCCTCTACGACTCAGCTTCTAACTACAGCTGGGGCGCTCCGTTGACTGCCTACAACAACTATGGTTATGATGTTGCAAGCGACTACCTCCGCACAGGTATGGTTTCTACCAACGCCGTTACATTCTCTACCGGCACAGAGAAAAACCAAACCTACGCTTCAGTTGCAGCCGTAAACTCTGAAGGCATCGTGCCCAACGACAAATACGAACGCTACAACTTCAGCATCCGCAACACCACAAACTTCCTCAACGATAAGATGACCCTCGACCTCAATGCCGGTTACATTCGCCAAACCGACCGCAACATGGTCAACCAGGGTACTTATATGAACCCAATCGTTGGTGCATACCTCGTGCCCCGTGGCACAAACTGGGACCAAGTTAAGATGTATGAAGTTTACGACCCCTCTCGCAAACTCTCAACTCAAAACTGGGCCTTCGGTGAATATGGTATGACCGTGCAAAACCCCTATTGGGTTAACTATCGCAACGTGCGCGAAAGCTACAAAGATCGTTACAACATGGGCGCTCAACTTTCTTACAAAGTGCTCCCTTACCTCACTTTGATGGGCCGCGTTCGCTTCGATAACACCAACACTAACACCGAAGACAAACGCTATGCCGGCACAATCACCAACCTCAGCGACGACAGCTCTAACGGTTGGTATGGCACAGCTCGTTATAAAGAGAAACAAATCTTCGCCGACTTCCTTGCTACATTCAACAAGGACCTCACCGATGATCTTAATTTGCAAGCCAACTTTGGTGGTTCTATCTCTGATATGCGCTATGAAGATCTCGCTATCTCAGGTGCCATCTCTGACGGTCAAGGTAGTTACACCGGTCAGGCAAGCGGCCTTGCAAACTTCTTCTCTATCACAAACATCAACGCCAAACCCACCAAAACTATGAGCGGTTGGCGCGAACAAACTCAATCACTCTATGCTTCAGCCGACTTCGGCTACAAACGCACCTACTACTTGACCCTCACAGGTCGTAACGACTGGCCCTCACAACTTGCCGGCCCCAACTCTAAAAACTCAAGCTTCTTCTATCCCTCGGTAGGTGTATCGGTTTTGATGTCACAACTCTTCGCCGACAATGGCATCAACATCCCCAGCGAATACCTTTCATTCTGGAAGATTCGCGCTTCTTGGGCAAGCGTAGGTACCGCTTTCGAACGCTACATCGCTAACCCCCGCTACGAGTGGAACTCGCAAACCGGCAGCTGGGCAGTATTGACTCAATACCCCGTCACCGACCTCAAACCCGAGCGCACAAGCTCTTGGGAAGTTGGTATGAACTTCCGTTTGCTCAACGACTTGACATTCGACGCAACTTGGTATCAAGCTGACACCCACAACCAAACTTTCAACCCCAACATTGCCGTTGGTAAATACTCTAAAATTTACATCCAAACCGGTAACGTTCGCAACTGGGGTATGGAATTTGCCCTCAACTACAACCACACTTGGGGCAACTTCACTTGGGACACAAGCTTGACATACTCGTTCAACAAAAACAAAATCCTCGAGTTGGCTAAAAACGCTATCAACCCCGTCACCGGCGAAAACTTCTCTATCGACATGCTCGAACCCGACTCGGGCTCAGCTCTCGGTGCTGCTCACTTCTTCCTCAAAGAAGGTGGCACAATGGGCGACCTCTACTCAACTCAAGACTTGGTGCGCGACAGCAATGGCAACATCTACATCGACGCCAACGGCAACGTCACCAATGTTGGTATCCAAGACAAAAACAACTACATCAAACTCGGCTCTGTTCTTCCCAAAGGAAACCTCGCTTGGGGCAACACATTCAGCTACAAGAACTTCTCGGTTCACGCTATGTTCACCGCTCGTCTCGGTGGTATCGTGTTCTCACGCACTCAAGCTATGATGGACCTCTACGGTGTGTCTGAAGCTTCAGCTGCTGCCCGCGAGCTTGGCTATGTTGAGGTTAACGGCGGCGACCGCGTAGACCCCGAAAAATGGTACAGCGTTGTTGCTGCAGGTGATATGATACCTCAATACTACACCTACTCAGCTACTAACGTTCGCTTGCAAGAAGCTTCTGTTTCGTATGTTGTGCCCCGCCGCTGGTTGCGCAACGTTTGCGACATCAAACTCTCTTTGGTAGGCCGCAACCTTTGGATGATCTACAACAAAGCTCCGTTCGACCCCGAAGCTGTTGCATCTGCCGGCAACTACTATCAAGGTATGGACAACTTCATGATGCCCTCTTTGCGTAGTTTTGGCTTTAATGTCAACTTTAACTTCTAATTCTTGTCATGATGAAAAAGACTTTAAAATCAGTTCTCGCTGTCAGCGCTTTCGCTTTTGCAATGACCGGCTGCACCGGCGACTACATCAATATAAACGGCAACCAGTTCCAGCCCGGTAACCTCGACGCCGATGACTATGCTCTTTCGTCGTCAATGAACAATATTGCCGGCACTGTAGTGCCCGCCGACGTAAACTGCAACCAGTTTACCGACTGCTTGCTCGGTGGCGTGCTCGGTGGTTACTTCTCTGATGGTAACGACAACTTCCGCACCTCGTTCGCTCGCAACAACGCACCCAACAACTGGTATTCAGTGTTCTTGACCGACTCTAAAATCATCTCTACGCTCTACACCAACATCTCTATGATTGAAGGTTATTGCGAAACTTCAGGCAACGTTGTTCCCTTGGCTATCGCCAACATCGTGAAAGTTGCAACTATGAGCCGCGTCACCGACTGCTACGGCCCCATCCCCTATTCACAAATCGGCTTTGAGGGCATCATGCAAACTCCCTACGACTCTCAACAAGAGGTTTACAACCAATTCTTTGAAGACCTCAACACCGCTATCGCCGAGCTCAACGCCAACCGTGGCGAAGCTCTCAACCCATTGAGCGACTACGTTTATGGTGGTGACGTTGAAAAATGGATCAAGTTTGCTAACTCTCTCAAACTCCGCCTCGCCATTCGCATAGCTTATGCCGACAACGCTAAAGCCAAACAAATGGCCGAAGAAGCTGTAAACTCTGCAAACGGCGGCGTTATCGAAACTAACGACGAGACTGCTGCTTGGCGCTACTTCGACACTCGCACTAACCCCATGCGCACAGCTATCATGTACAACAACCAAGACTCACGTCCTGCTGCTGACATCATCTGCTACATGAACGGTTACAACGACCCCCGTCGCGCTCAATACTTCACCGAGTCAAACTGGAAAGACTCTGACGGCAACTTCATCAAAGACTCACAAGGCAACCCCGTGCAATACGTTGGCGTGCGCCGCGGCTGGGATACTTACAACGCTTTGGCTTGGGGTATCAAATTCAGCGGCATCAACCTCGATGCTCACGCTCCCCTCTACTGGCTCAACGCCGCTGAGGTTGCATTCCTCCGCGCTGAGGCTGTTGCCGTGTTTGGCTTCAACATGGGTGGCACCGCCGAGCAATTCTACAACGACGGTATCCGTCTCTCATTCGAACAATACGGCGTTAGCGGTGCCGAAGCTTATCTCTCAGACAACACTTCAGTGCCCGCCAACTACTACGACCCCTCAGGCGTAAACTCATGGTCAGGTTCACTCCCCCAAGTTACTATCAAATGGGACGAATCTGCCACAACCGAGCAAAAACAAGAGCGCATCATGATCCAAAAATGGATTGCTAACTACACCATCGGCAACGAAGCTTGGGCTGATATCCGTCGCACCGGCTATCCCAAACTCATCCCCGTTGCTTTCGACGGCAGCAATGGCATTGTTGACACAAACGTTGGTCCCCAACGTATGGCTTACCCCCAAGACGAATATTCAAACAACACTGCTAACGTGCAAAAAGCCGTGTCTGACTACCTCAAAGGTCCCGACAACATGGCAACTCGCGTTTGGTGGGCTTGCAAACCCGGTTTATAATTCATCATTCTAAGTCTATTAAGATATGAAACTAAACATTAAAAAAGTGGCTTTCATGATGGTCTTGGCAGGTAGTGTCTCACTCACCTCTTGCGACGATTGGACCGAAACCGAAAGCCTCAATATAACCAACAACACCATCGAACAAGCCGAAGGCTACGATGCTTACCTCGCTAACTTGCGCGAATATCGCAACACAAACCACAAACAAGTTTATGCTTGGTACAACATCCCCTCTACCGGCCCCACAAACCAAAGCCAACGCCTCTCGGCCGTGCCCGACAGTGTTGACGTGATTGTGCTCGAAAACCCCGTGCAACTCAGCGACTTCACTAAAGAAGAAATCACTAAAGTGCGCGAAAACAAAGGCATGAAAGTTGTCTACGTCGTAGACTTCGACGCCATCAAAACCGTCTACACCTTGCGCAAAGAAGTGCAAGAAGTGCCCGAGTTTACAACTTTCTTGCAAGATAGCCTCTCTGTTGCTACTTCGTATGCCGACGCCAACAACCTCGACGGTATTATCTTCGCCTACAACGGCAAAGACACCGGTCACCTCGATGCTGCTGACCTCGCCGAATATCAAGCTCAACAATCAACCTTCTTGACTGCTGCAAGCACCTGGCGTGCCGCTCACTCAGCTCTCAAGTTCGACTTCATGGGCTATCCCCAAAACATCGCTTCGACCGACATCATCAACTCGTTCGATTATCTCTTCATCCGTCAAGGTCTCAACGCTACCGATGCTAACAGCTTCGCATACTACTATGCTTTGGCTGCTGTTGACGGCGTGCCCGCTGCCCGCCTCGGCATGGTTAGCACATGCGTGAGCGCTGACCCCACCGACCTCAACACCGGTGTGCTCTCTGACGGCTCTTACTCAGTATTAGCTTTGGCTACTTGGGCTGCTGCAAATCCCGTTGCTGCCGTTGCCGTGCAAAATGCACAAAACGACTACTTCAACTCACAGTTCATCTACCCGGTTTTGCGCTCAGCTATCAGTACAATCAATCCCAGCGTTAAAAAGTAAATCAAAACGACTATTAAAATGAAAAAGACCATATTTTTCTCAGTTGCAATGATGCTGGCAGGCGCTTTCGTGTCGTCATGCTCGGATGATGTTGAGAACGTTATAGACAACAACATGGTCTATAATGCCTCTTCTGATGCCGTTACAACCACATTGCTCAATGGCAAAACTGACGCTTGCACCGCAAGTTTGGTTGCAAAAATAGCTCAGCCCGAAAGCTCTGACGTCACCATCAACTATGGCGTTGACGAGTCGGCTGTTGCTGCTTACAATGCTATATATTCAGAGAATGCCATCATTCTCCCCTCGGCAAACTACTCACTGCCCACCAATCAAACTTCAATCATCAAAGGCGCCGTGCAATCGTCTGCCCTCGAGATTGCCTTTAAAGACCTCAACAGTCTCAACGACGAGCAAGTGTACGTTTTGCCCGTGTCTATCGTCAATGCAAGCATCCCCGTGCTCCAAAACAACAAAACTACCTACTACGTGTTCCGCGGCGCTTCGCTCATCAACGTAGTTGCTAATATGGAGAACACTTGCTTGCGCCTCAAAAACCCCGGCGAAGCTACTGCTCTCGGCAGCCTCGACAAACTCACCGTCGAAGTATTGCTCTATCCCCAAGCATTCGACAACATGTTGTCGACCGTTATCGGTATCGAAGGCACATTCCTCTTCCGTATCGGTGATGCCGGCGTGCCCTCTAACCAAATCCAGCTCGCCACAGCAAGCGGCAACTGCACCGACTCTGCTTGGCAGCTCGACCTCAACACTTGGACACATGTAGCTCTCACATACGATGCTTCAACCGGCGCTGTTGACGTTTACTTCAACGGCATCAAGAAAGGCAGCACTCAAACCGTGGGCTATCGCAACGCCGTTAACTGGAACGTTGTTTCTGACGACCGCGAATGCTACATCGGCTACGCTTACGACCCCAACCGCGACTTCGTTGGCTACATGTCAGAACTCCGCGTTTGGAACAAAATCCTCACCGCCGACGACCTCGCTCAACGCAACCACTTCTACTCGGTTGAAGCTGACTCTGAAGGCCTCTGCGCTTACTGGAAATTTGACGAAGGTGCAGGTCAAACCGTTCACGACTACGCTAACGGCTACGACATGTATGTGCCCTCAACCTATCCCGGTCAATCAAGCTCGCCCGACGCTATGCAATGGATTTCTGTTGCTCTGCCCAAATAATATTGTTTAATCTCTGACAGATTCTTACAATGAAATATCGTAATATATTTTCAACAGTTTGTCTCTTCGCTTCTTTGGCTGTAGCTACTACCGCCTGCGACGAAGACATCGAAATCGGCAACTACGACACCCCCGATTATGGCAGCTCTGCCGGTGTGATCTACGTTACTGACGACGCCGGTAGCACATACATCACCACCGCTGACGTCAACGGCTCACAAGACGTTAATCTCTATGCTAACGTTACTACAGCCCTCAGCACCGACGCTACTGTGTCGTTCGCTTACAACGCTGATGCTCTCACATCATACAACACTGCTAACGAAACCGACTACCAAGCACTTCCCTCTAACCTCGTTTCGTTTGCCAACGGCGGCTCAATCACCCTCGCTGCCGGTGCCACTCAAAGCAGCCCTATGGTTGTTACAATCAAGACAAGCGAAAGCCTCGATGCCGCTAAAACATATGTTGTGCCCGTGACCATCACCACTTCAGGCTCAGCAAGTGTTGCAAGCTCATCTGCCACTCGCCTCATCTTCGTCAACAACCTCAGCAACTTGCCCAACTGCGCTAAAACCGTAGTTGACGCTAACGGCAACGTGGTTGACGGCATCAAGATGTTCTCTTGCATGGAGGTTAACGACACCAACCCCCTCAACAACCTCAAATACACCCTCAAGAGCAGCGGCAAATTGCTTTTCGACGCTCTCATCATCTTCTCTGCAAACATCAACTACGACGCCACCACCGGCCGCGTATATGTGCTTTGCAACGAAAATGTGCAAGCTTTGCTCAGCAACCGCGAGAAATATCTCAAACCCTTGCAGGACCGCGGCATGAAAGTTATCCTCGGCCTCCTCGGCAACCACGACTGCTCAGGCGTTGCTAACCTCTCTGACGAAACTGCTCGCCAGTTCGCCAAAGAAGTGAAAGCTATCTGCGACGCTTACAACCTCGACGGTGTGTTCTACGATGATGAGTATTCAGCTTACGAAACTCCCGTGCCCACCGGCTTCGTTGCTCCCTCGCGTGCTGCTGCCAGCCGCCTCATCTACGAAGTTTGGAAAGTGCAACCCCAACGTTGGAACATTGCCTACGTTTACTCTCGCACTTACGGCCTCGACACCGTTGACGGCGTGCTCCCCGGCACTTATTGCGAATATGCACTCCACGATTACGGCGGCAGCGCTGACCTCTCAAGCTACTTCGAAGGTATGCCCAAGAGCCACATGGGTCTCTATTCACAAGAATTTGCCCAAACTCGCATTGCTTCGCAAAGCAATCTCCAAAAGATGCGCGATAACGGCTACGGAGCTCACATGATTTTCGCTCTCGACCCCTATCGTTCTAACAACAGATATCAAGAGATTGGCTTGCAACGTTGCGCTCAAGCATTCTACGACGACGAACTCGTAGTTGACCCCACTAGCTACGCTAAAGACTGGTAATCTCACACCAATCAATCAATAAAAAAACCTGCAACCGCCGCGCGGTTGCAGGTTTTTTTGTGTCGGTATGTGGGGCGATTATTTGCCCATCTTGAAGACGAGTGTGCCGCCGTTGGTCAACTCGGTGTGAGTGATGTAGTTGCGGCTGAGCTTTTTGCCGTTGAGGTAGGCAGCGGTGATGTGCTTGTTTTCGTCTGAATTATTTTCAGCCTTAACAGTGAATGTGCCGCCTGCCACTTGTATTGTTGCTTCGTCAAAAAGGGGAGAGCCAAACCAGTAGCGTGCTCCGGCAGGTTCAACTTGATAGAAACCGAGCGACGACATGATGTACCATGCTGACATCTGACCGGCATCTTCGTTGCCCGAAAGGCCGTCGGGGTTGGTGCTGTAGAAGTCTTTCAACACTTGGCGCACGCGGTCGGCAGCCTTGTTGGGTTGGCCAATCATTGTGTAGAAGTAGATGATGTGGTGTGAGGGCTCGTTGCCGTGTGCATATTGGCCGATGAGACCTGAGATGTCGGGCGACACGTCATCGCCGGTGAGGTCGCTGCTCACGGTGAAGAGTGAATCGAGACGCTCGGTGAATTTTTGTTTTGAGCCGAAGCATTTCACAAGACCGTCAATGTCGTGCGGAGCAAGCCATGTGTATTGCCAAGCGTTGCCTTCGCAATAGTCGTCGGCACGGTGGTTGGTTGAGCGCGGGTCGAAGGGTGTGCGCCACGAGCCGTCGCTCATGTGACCGCGAACAAAGCCTGTCGATTTGTCAAAATAGTTGCGATATGAGTGGCTGCGTTCGGTGAAGAGTTTGGCGTTCTTTTTGTCGCCCATCACTTTTGCAGCTTGAGCTATAGCAGCATCGGCGATGGCATATTCCATGTCGAAGGCTATCGACTCGTTAACAAAGTCGGAAGGTATGAAGCCGTATTGCACACGCAAGCCGTACGAGCGCGATGTGTCGGCAGCTGTGGTGAGCAATGCTTTGTAAGCGCGTTTGAGGTCTACGCCGGGCACTTTTTTGGCGATAGCGTCAGCCACAACAATCACACCGGGATTGCCAACCATGCAGTCGGTCTCGTTGCCCCAGAGGTGCCAAACCGGCAGACGACCTTGGTCGTCGCATATGTTGAGCATAGTGTTTATCATATCGGCATAGCGTGCGGGCTGGATGATGTTGAGCAACGGCATCTCTGCGCGATAAGTGTCCCAGAGCGAGAAGATAGTGTAGTTGTCGTGACCTTTGCTCTCTTTCACTTTGCCGTCGGCGCCGCGATAGGCTTGGTCAACGTCGCTGAAGAGTGCGGGTACAATCATGCTGTGATAGAGCGCAGTGTAAAATTTGGTGCGATCCACGCTGTCTGATGTCTTGATCTGTATTTTCGACAACTCCTTGTTCCACGCAGCGAGGGCGGCAGCGTCGGTGGCGTCAAAGTCCCAGCCGGGCAATTCGGCGCTGAGGTTGCGTGCTGCACCTTCAACCGATACGGGCGAAAGAGCAACCTTGAGCAATACTTGCTCGTTGTCGTTGGTCTTGAAGCAGAGACGAGCGTAGTGTTGTTGCTCAATTTCTATAGTTGCGGGTTTTGAAAGCTCGGCGATGAAATATACCACCTGGTCTTTAGCCCAGCCTGTTGAGCGGCGGAAGCCGGCGAGGTGTGTGTTGTCGAGCACCACAAATTTTGTCTCTGTGGCTTTGTCCCAGCAGCCGCCGTTCTCAAGGTCGAAAACAATAGCGGCGTTGTCTGATTGAGGGAATGTGTAGCGGTGGAAACCTACGCGCTCGGTGGCGGTGAGCTCGGCAGTGATGCCATAGCGGGTGAGGGGCACTGAGTAGTAGCCCGGACGTGCCACTTCTTTCGAGCGGTCGGCGTAGCTCCAGAGACCTGATTGTTGGTCGCCTTCTTCGCCGCGAGCATAAGTCACGTCGCCAACTACGGGCATCACTGTCACATCAAATAGGTCACCTATGCCTGTGCCTTCGAGGTGTGTGTGGCTGAAGCCTATCACGGTGTTGTCGCTTTGGTGGTAGCCGCTGCACCAGTCCCACGTTTGGGGTATGCTTGTGGGGCCGAGTTGCACCATGCCAAAGGGTACGCTTGCGCCGACAAACACGTGGCCGTGTCCGCCGCTGCCAATTTTCACGTCAACATAGTCGGTGACGTTTTGCGCATTGGAGATTGCTGTTACAGCAAGAGCTCCGGCAAGAGCAATGTGTTTAATGTTCATGATTATTATTTGCTGTTTGATAGATTAAATTTCAAGTTTTTGCCGTTGATGAGCTCGTCGTGGCTGATGCGGTATTTTGTTAGCGCTTTGCCGTTGAGCTGCATTGAGCGGATGTAGATGTCGTCGGCACTGCCGTGCTTGGCGTCGATGGTGATTGTGCCCGAGGGTGTGTCAATCTCTACGCGGTCGAAAGTGGGGGTGGTGAGCGTGTAGTAGGGCTCGCCGGGGCAGTCGGGATAGAAGCCCATCATTGAAAATACCGCCCATGCCGACATGGTGCCGGTGTCGTCGTTGCCGGGTATGCCGTTTGGCTTGTTGGTGAAGTGCTTGGCAAGCAAACGGTTCACCTCGCGCTGAGTGCGCCACTCTTCGCCTTTCACGCGGCTAAAGAGATAGGGGTAGGCGATATCGGGCTCGTTGGCGGGGTCGTAAAGACCTTCGTCAAACACCATTTGCAGCTTGTCAACAAACTTCTTGTTGCCGCCGTTGA
>CAZYNO010000032.1:0-15130 GCA_964648845.1 uncultured Bacteroides sp. | reverse complement strand
GAACGAGTGCTCAACCTCACTATCGACTAATATCTCCACTGCCTGTGAGCCGTGCGCAATGATGGGATAAATTCTATCACATTATCTTCATGGTTTCAGTTTTTTGTAGTAATTTTGTGGGGAAATCAATAAACCGTGTCATATTATGGCAATTAATATAGAAAACGATCCTTTAAAAAACAAGAAAAGACATAAAGCGCCCAAGACTGTAGAGCAAAAAATCCGCATGATTTGGTATATAGTGGGAGGTGGCATGCTTGCCATTGTGTTGTTTTTTGTGCTCGTATATAATGGCATAATAGGTTATATGCCACCTATCGAGGAGCTTAAAAATCCGAAAGACCGCTTTGCCTCAACAATCTACACCGCCGACGGTATAGAGATGGGTCGCTATTTCAAAAACACCGGCAACCGCGTGTATGCCGACTACGACGAAATATCGCAAAATGTGGTTGATGCTCTTATCGCTACCGAAGATGCCCGCTTTCTTGAGCACTCGGGCATTGACATCCGCGCTCTCTCGCGCGCAATGATCAAAACCATAATACTGCGACAAAAGAATGCCGGTGGTGGCTCAACCATCACTCAGCAGCTGGCAAAGCAGCTTTACAGCCCGTCGAGCGACGGATTTTTTTCGCGCGCCATACAAAAGCCTATTGAATGGATGATTGCTGTGAAACTTGAGCGATATTATTCGAAAGAAGAAATCATCAAGATGTATCTCAATCAGTTCGACTTCTTATATAATGCTGTCGGCATCAAATCGGCAGCACAAGTCTACTTCAACAAAGACGCCCGCAACCTCAACATTCAAGAGGCGGCAACGCTTGTGGGCATGGTGAAAAACCCCGCCTACTACAACCCCGTGCGCCAACCCGAACGCACACGCGAGCGCCGCAATGTGGTATTCCAACAGATGTGCAAAGCCGGGCTTATCAGCGAAGCCGAACGCGACTCGCTGTCAGAATTGCCGCTTGTGGTAGACTTCCACCGCATTGACCACAAAGAAGGCATTGCGCCCTACTTCCGCGAGGAGCTGCGTCGCTATCTCACAGCCAAACAGCCCGTGCGTTCAAACTATCCGTCGTGGGACCAACAACGCTTTGTTGACGACTCGATAGCTTGGGAAACAAATCCGCTGTTCGGCTGGATTGAAAAGAACCCCAAAGCCGACGGTTCAAACTATGATATCTATAACGACGGTTTGCGCATATACACAACCATCGACTCGCGCATGCAAAAATATGCCGAAGAGGCTGTCAACGAGCACATGAAAGACTTGCAACGACGCTTCTTCAAAGAGAAACGCGGCTCAGCAGCTGCGCCCTACACCAGCAACACCGACGAGTTGTCGCCCGCCACACGCAAACGCCTCATCAAAAACGCCATTGCGCAAAGCGAGCGCTATCGCGTGTGCAAAGTTGCCAATATGAGCGATGCAGAGATTGAAGCACAATTCAACACGCCCACCGAGATGACAGTGTTCAGCTACGCAGGGCCGCGCGACACAGTGATGACGCCCCGCGACTCGATACTCTACACAAAATCATTCCTCCGCACAGGCTTCATGTCGATGGATCCGACCAACGGCCACGTTAAGGCTTATGTTGGCGGCCCCGACTTCAAGTTCTTCCAATACGACATGGTGTCGCTTGGTCGTCGCCAAGTAGGTTCAACAATCAAACCGTATCTCTACACCCTTGCAATGGAAGACGGCTACTCACCGTGCAGCACATTCCTCAACTCGCAACCGGTGTACACACTCTCAGACGGCACCACATGGGCTCCGCGCAACGCCGGCAGTGCACGCATCGGCGAAATGGTTGACCTTCGTTGGGCGCTCACCAACTCAAACAACTGGATTTCGGCTCGTGTGATAAATGAGGTTGGTCCGGCACGATTGGTGAAATTCATGCACAGCCTGGGCATCACCAGCCACCTCCCGGCAGTGCTGTCGCTCTCGCTCGGTTCGAGTGAAATTACACTTCACGAAATGGTTTGCGCCTTCACGGCATTTGCCAACAAAGGTATGCGCGTAGACCCGATATACGTCACAGCTATTGCCGACAACAACGGCAACATCATATCAAACTTCACTCCGCAACAAACCGAGGTGATAAGCGAAAAGGCCTACTACCGCATACTCTCGATATTGCTCAACGTTGTTGACAGCGGTACAGGTAACCGCTTGCGCCGCGCACCTTACGGCTTGGTAGCTCAAATCGGCGGTAAGACCGGTACAACCAACAACAACTCTGACGGTTGGTTTATGGGCTTCACTCCGCAGCTTGTGTCAGGCGTATGGGTAGGCGGCGAAGAGCGCTACATACACTTCAACACTATGGCCAACGGTCAAGGAGCCGAGATGGCGCTGCCGATATTCGGTTTGTATATGCGCAAAGTGTACAACGACCGCACTTTGAACTACTCGCAAAGCTCGCAATTTGTGTTCCCGCCCTACATACAACTCTGCGACGGATATGTGAGCGAAGAGCCACAGACCGAAGAGACGACAATGGACGACGACGTATTTGATTGATAAATGCGTAGCGAAAAGTCAAGAACGGTGCGAGGCTATGTTTTGGCATGCATTTCGTCGTGTGCCTACGGCCTGAACCCACTGTTTGCAAAGCCACTCTACGGCATGGGATTGGATGTATTCTCCGTGCTGTTTTACAGATACATTATAGCCGCGGCCATATTATGCGCAATAATATGGCTTCGCGGCTATTCTTTCAGGGTGCCCCGACGGTGCATCCTGCCGCTGGCAACGTGCGGCGTGTTGTTTGCTGTGTCGTCAATCACATTGTTTGCCAGCTATCAATATATGGACGTTGGCATAGCGTCAACCATACTCTACGTCACGCCGGTATTTGTGGCACTAATCATGGCGTCGCTGTTTAAAGAGCGACTGTCGGTTAGCAAAATGATAACTATAGCCATAGCGTTGGTGGGCATAGGCATGCTGTCAATCAAAGAAGGCAAAACTTTTCACAGCCCCACGGGCATAGTGCTGGTGCTGCTTTCGGCGCTGTCGTATGCCATATATTTGGTAATAGTAAACCGCAGCAAGCTCAACGAATTGAGCTCACTGCCATTATCAATGTACAATGTGCTAATAGGCTGCATGGTGTTTGGGGTGTGCATGAAGTCGGGTCAAGGCTTGGTGCCGCTACCGCCGACTGTGCCCGCCTATGTCAATGCCATAGGCCTGGCAATATTTCCAACAATAATTTCGCTGGTGACAGTGACGATAGCCATGCAGGATATCGGCCCGATACCTACGTCAATACTCAGCGCACTTGAGCCGGTGACAGCGCTTGTGGTAGGCGTGGCCGTGTTTGGCGAAACGCTCACCACAATCAACACCGCCGGTGTGCTCATCGTTATCGGCGCCGTCACCATCCTCGCCGTCCATCCCAAATCATAACCTAAAGTCTAATATTGCAAAGTAGCAGCTGCGCGAAAGCAATCAACGCCGAGTTTTTCTTCTATTTCAGCTATTGATTTAAAAGAAAATTCCTTATCAATTGTAGTATCTGCAAAATAACACATCTTACAAACGTTTAAATTATTTAAAGAAAATAGAGCCAATAATAAGAGAAAAATTAGTAACTTTGTGATATAGAAACTAAAAGCTCGGTTGTTTCAATGCTATAGGTCATAAATAACAATTATGTCTTGTGCACGCAGAATAGAAACATTTCCACATATTATGAGAACACAATATATTTCACGAATACTCTTAGTTTTATTAATATCTTGTTCTGCATTTTCTTGTTCAAATTCAGATGAGCAAGAGACGCTTGATTATGCAGAAACAATAATTGAAGCAAGTCCTGATACTGCGATGATGTTGCTATCGTCTGTAGATAAAGAACGATTATCAAGTAACAAACAAAAGGCGCGATATTCACTTCTGATGTCAATGGCTCTTGATAAGAACTATATTGATACAACTACTTTTGATGTACTTCAACCCGCGATAGATTATTATCTTAAAAAAGGAACGTCTAATGATAAGTTACGTACTTATTATTATCAGGGAGTTATATTCCAAAATCAAGGAAATTTAGATGAAGCCTTAAATTCATATATTAAGGGATTAGCTATTTCTAATGAATGCACAGACTCGTTGACCATAGCTCGTATGTATGTGGCACAAGGGCAGCTGTACAATGATTTATTTGATTTTGATAGCTATGTTAATCGCAATCTAACAGCAGCTAATATATACGAAAAATTAAGTAGAAAGAGCCTTGAATTAGATTGCATTCTCAATGCACTTAATGGAGCTCTTATTGTTGGTAATGAAAATCTCTGTGACAGTATTTTTAAAAGAACTGAAAACTTTTCATTATTAAATGAAAATCAGCAGCGAGCATTAACGAGGTATAAACTATCCTTTGCTTTAAAATTTGGACGTATTTCTAACATTGATAAATTAATTCACGAACAAGAAGAAAACATAGGTTCTATTAATGATGTGCTTAATCTTGCTCTCGCGTACAATAAAATAGGCAATAACGAAAGAGCTGAGCAATTATTAAATTATGTAGATAACAGTAAGGAGCAATATGATACAATTAAGTATTTATCAATCTCTGTACCGATATATGAGCAATCTGCAAAATACAAAGAAGCATTGTCTTGTTATAAAAAATTCAGTCATAAAAGAGATTCTATAGACCTTTTGAAATTTGAGCAAAAGGCTCAATTCATAGAAGACAAGCATCAAGTAGAACTCAAAGCACAAAAAAAGGCACGGCATAAAAACAAAATTATATATGGATGTATCAGCGGAATAGCTATTTTATTTATGGGCGTAATCATTTTGTTTTTACTTGCTCGTAGTCACAAGGCAAAAAAGGAACTTGCCTTTGAAAAAGTAAAAGCAAAAGAAGCAGAAAATGCAAAACTAAAATCCGAAAAAGAAAATTTAAAACTTGAGAACAAAAATCTTCAGTTGGAGCGAAACAAAAAAGCATTGGAGGCTGAGAATTTAGCACATAGAGTTGAAACACTTGAATTTGAAAGTGATTATCTCAAAGCACTAATTGATACTAAGGAAGGACTTCCAATAGATGTTCAGAATGCCATTAAGGTTCGTATTGAAATGTTAAATTCATTGTTAGCCAGTTACATCACTGATAATTATCAATATGAAAAATCATACGACGTTTGGATTAAGGAGCTGACCGAAAATACAGCTGAATTTATGAATTCAAACCGATTAG
The DNA here is from genome assembly GCA_964648845.1 of uncultured Bacteroides sp. Taxonomy (GTDB): domain Bacteria; phylum Bacteroidota; class Bacteroidia; order Bacteroidales; family Muribaculaceae; genus CAG-873. Next base: position 9,893 of record CAZYNO010000032.1, on the reverse strand, counting down.
CCTTTCAAGTTTCTCATCCGCGCTTTATAAAGTATTTTGAAGACCATAATTTGAATGTTGATGAAATAAACTATGTATGTCTATATGCAATTGGTTTGCGTGGAAAGGAAGTTGGTATTTATATGAAAAAACGAAGTCATGTAAACACCAGTAGTGCTATTCGAAAAAAACTGGGAATAGATAAGCATGAAACCAATATAGGTATATATGTGCGTAAGCTTCTTAAAAACTTATAATTTTACTACTTGATGAAAGTTCGGATATTGTTGTCCCAAAATAAATTGCAGCAAACAAGAGTAACCAACTGTATATCAATCAACTAATAAATAACAGGAATGCAAAAATATGAAAGTTTTTATTTGTAGGGTGAAAGTTTAAAGTAGTAATTTTACAGCATCAATCTTAATTTAAATACAAACACAAATTAAAATGAAAAAAATTTTAACTTTTATTTTTGTAATAGCATCATTTGCTTTTCAAGCAATAGCTCAAGACTCAAAAACAGATACATCTTCTCAAGGTATTAAGTTGGAAATTGCCCAATATAATGAACCATCTGTCAGGCATAGGGCACCTAAGCGAGTTAGTATAATGGCATGGTACAATGCGCAAAGTAACTCTATAGATATTTCATATAATGGTCTAGCTGATGGAGAAGTATATCTCTACATGAATGGAGATATTATAGGATACGACTCTATTATAAATACATCACTTCCTCTTCCATCTGATAGAGGCCTTTTCCAAATTGAAATTGTAAGTGATACATGGACTGCTTATGGCTTATTACAATTATAACTTGGATTAATTCTATTGATGGTTTTTGCTCCATAGTAAGCTACAAATTCAGGTCTTTTAAATACATTTTATAATTAAAATAATGAAACAGATTGTTTTTCTTTTTACAGGAATTACGCTCTTGACTGCTTGTCAAGACAATATTTCTCAGCTTGAGCAAGAAATTGTCGTGACTGAGAAATCACAAGATATTCAGGATGGAATGCAACGGATTATAGCCTCCTCTCCAGAAGAAATCGAGTTGCTTATCGCCAAATTAGGAGATGGTACTCAACCAACCTCTCGCGCTGTCTCATCAGCGACTCTATCAAACAACAAAACAGAATTTGTATCACTGGTAGAGTCAAATCGTCAGAAATTTATGTCTTCATTGACTCCTATTCAGTTGGATTCAATCGCAAATGATGAAGATGAATTGGAGTTCTGTCTCGCAGACTCAGTAATTGCAGATATTCAGTTTGCACAACTTCTTAATGCCGATCGAGAGATTCAAGTTGGACAGATAGTGTACAAATATGTACCCAATGGAGTAGCATATACGGATGTTTCTCATGCAGCTGATTTAAAAGCAATCGAATCAGTAACTTCCGATATTAAAGTTACCCCTGAGAATGAAGGACAAACAATGAGAGTAACCTCAAATGTTGATTTCAAGCCAATTCAATATCAACTTATTCAGTTTGAAGATAATTCTGTTGATGTTGGTGGTTGCTCTGGCGGTTCTACCGGTGGCGATTCTTCCAGTGACGGCTATGCATCTGGAGGTAATACTACAGGAACATCGTCCTCAAAAGGGATAAAACTCAGTGATGGAACGACAATTCCGATGAGTGACATACGTGATATCAATTATTATGATAAAGGTGATGGAAACTGGTTCCATCGTACATGGACAGGAATATGGGGTCGAAATGTGGTTGCTATTAAGAATTTTGATAGCAAAAGGAAACTAACAATGAATTTCTATGATCAGAATTATATTGTCTATGCAAATATAGGAACAAAACTAAAGATGCAAAAGAAAGTCTGCGGCATTTGGTGGAATATCAAAGCTCAGGAAATGGTTCAAGGATGGGAAACTGTAACAGTAAAATATACAATTCCCCAACCTATTCAATCGAATACATTTACATACGCAGGAATGACAGCCCCAACGGTTACAACATATCATCCTTTCCCATTCTCAAATGAGAATGTGCTTATATTCCATATACCATTTATTGACTATGATTTCACCACAAAAGATTTGAATAAAGCATTTAATGCAGCGGCTCAAAAAGCATTTAATGCAGCATCTCAATGGGCGAAACAGAAGGGTCAGAGTGCGGATAAAATTGGACTAACCTGTTTTAATAACAAAGATGCCTATATTATACATGGACCTTTTAGTTCTGGAGTAAAGAACAAAAAAAGCATGGAATCAAAGTTTCATGCAAAATGGTTTCCAGGAACTTGTGAATTCCAGTTTTCTATTGGTTCAACAGTAAACTTGAAGAATATTAAATTCAGCACCAACGATGGCGTAGAATTATATAGAGGCATTGTGTTTGGAGCTATTAAATACGATGGTAAATGGCTCGGTGCACGCATAACAAAGGATAGCGATGAATAATCAAAATAGGGTTAGATAGTCGCACTCAAACTACGACTATCTAACCATTTGCAGATTGAATCTAAATAAAATATCAACAAATATGGGTGGAACTATTATCATAATTTCATTATATTAAAATCTTCCGTTAATTAGATATTTTATACTGCATCTGCACTTATATTGCGAGAACAAAAATTACATCTATTTAACTAATTGAAAATATATGAATAGAATAATTGCATTTATTATCGGCATAATAGCACTTATGCCTGCAAGGCTGAATGCCGCAGAACCTTCCGTTCAACGCTTTGAAGGTGAAATTTTTGGCGGTTTAACACTCCCATTGGAGTCGTATCATAACAGTACATCTCAAGTAAGCGGCACATTCGGTATTGAAGGTCGTTTCAATGTTCCGGGAACATCTTGGGATTGCGGTTTAATGGCCGGGCTTACAACGGCAAGACATGGATACAGCAATCTATTTGATGATAATTACGACAGATGGCAGAATAACCGAACTCTTTCGCTTGCTGCCGTAGGCCATTATAATTTCCGTCAGGGAAAGAAAATCAATCCTTTCTTGGGATGCGCTCTTGGGGCTGCCTTCAATGATGTTGTTGGAGATCGGTATTTTCCTACAAAAGGTACATCTATGCTGTTCGCACCGCGTATTGGCGTTGAATTAGTGCATCACATCAGAGTTACCGGTCAAATCAATGTCTGCAGAAAAGGCTATAATAACTTTAGCCTTGCAATAGGATTTGTTTTGGGAGGTCGTCCGAAAAAGAATACATAATTTGCCTGAGGCTGTGTCATAAATCAAATATGGCGCAGCCTCTTTTAATATTAAGTCGCTGAGGTTTCGATATTTTTTCAAGCGACCGATTTTTGTTGTTTTTCTCCAAAATATTCGATTTTCAGAGGGTAAAATCGGCGCCGTGACCATCCTCGCCCTCCATCCCAAATCATAACCTAAAGTTATGTGAGGGGGGAGAGGGCGGCTGACATTTTGGCGGCGATTTGGGCGGTGCAGAGGTTGCCAATGCTGCCTTCGTGGGTGTGGTGCACTGAGCGTGTAGCGTGATATTCGCCGTTTTGCACTTGCAGGCCGATGGTGCGATAGGCATCGCGGAATGGCATACCGCTGAGAGCGAGGCGGTTGACATCTTCAACGGTAAAGAGGTAGTCATATTTCGGGTCATCGAGTATGTGCTCGTTCACCTTGATGTGTTGCAGCATGAAATCAGCCATCTCGAGGCACGAGCAAAGCTCGTCGGAAGCCGGGAAAATGATGTCTTTGAGCAGTTGCAAATCGCGGTTGTATCCGAGAGGCAAGTTTGTGGTGAGCAACGAAATTTCGTTGGGCACAGACTGCAGGCGGTTGCATTTGCCGCGCATAATTTCGAACACATCAGGGTTCTTTTTGTGAGGCATGATGCTTGAGCCGGTGGTGAGTTCGTCGGGGAATTTGATGAAGCCAAAGTTTTGACACATATATGTGCAAACGTCCATTGCCAAACGGCTGAGTGTAGACGCTACAGAGGCGATGGCATAGGCTGCCGCGCGCTCGGTTTTGCCACGTCCCATCTGTGCTGCCACAACGTTGTAGCTCATGGTTTCAAAGCCGAGAAGCTCGGTGGTCATGGTGCGGTTGAGGGGGAACGAAGAGCCGTATCCGGCAGCCGAACCGAGAGGGTTTTGGTTAGCAATCTTGTAGGCCGCAGCAATCATTTGCATATCGTCGACGAGCGACTCGGCATAAGCACCAAACCACAAGCCAAACGACGAGGGCATGGCAATTTGCGCGTGAGTGTAGCCGGGCATGAGCACGTCTTTATATTGCTCGCTGAGTTGCTGCAAACGGTCGAAGAGCTGCTTCACAGCCTGACTGAGACGCTTGAGTTCGTCGCGCATGAAGAGTTTTATGTCGACAAGCACTTGGTCGTTGCGCGAGCGGCCGGAGTGTATTTTTTTACCCACGTCGCCGAGTTTGCGAGTGAGCATAAGTTCAACTTGCGAGTGAATATCCTCAATGCCGTCCTCAATCACGAAGTCGCCGTTGATGATAGTTTGCTTGATTTCGTTGAGAGCATCAACGAGCACACTGAGTTCGTCAGCAGTGAGCAAGCCGATAGATTGCAGCATAGTGATATGTGCAATAGAGCCTTCAACATCATATCGTGCGAGTTTGAGGTCAAGCACACGGTCGTTGCCAACGGTGAATTTTTCAATCATTTCATCGGGTTCAAAGCCCTTGCTCCATAATTTATTACCCATTGTTACAAGCTAAGTTATTTATAAGTTTATAATATGTATCAAGGCCGCGGTCAATCTCGCTGAGGCACACAAACTCGTCGGGAGTGTGTGAGCGTTTCGACTCGCCAACACCGATTTTTATTGATGGGAAAGCCGTCATGTGCACCATGTCGGAAGTTGTTGGCGACACAAAAGTTGAGGCACCGGCAGCCACGGCAGCATGCACAAGCGGATGCTCAATGTCTATTGCAGATGCACGGTTGCGCGTTGAGCGCTCTTTGGCTTGAGAGCGAATTGCAGATTGGAGCATAGCGATAGTCTCCTCATTTGTGTATGCATCGGTAGTGCGCACGTCAACCACAAAGTTGCATTCTTCGGGCAACACATTGTGCTGACGTCCGGCATTGATTTGTGTGACTGTGACTTTGATGTCGCCAAGCGTTTTTGACACGCGCGGAAATTTGAAATTGCGCAAAGTTTGTATGTCGTCGACGGCAACGTAGAGAGCGTTTCCGCCCTCATTGCGCGCGGCATGGCCTCCGGCGGCACGAGCAACGCAGTCGAACACCACAAGGCCGCGTTCGCCAACCGCCACATTCAAGCCTGTTGGCTCGCCAACAATAGCCATATCTATTTTTATGCCTCGAGCAGTCAAGTCGGGCAAAAGAGCGCGTATGCCGTGCTCGCCCATAGTTTCTTCTTCAGCCGTCATAGCCAAAAGGATGTTGAACGGCATATCTTTACCCACAAAGCGCAAAAAAGTAAGAGCGAGGCACACAAGCGATGCACCGGCGTCGTTGCTGCCAAGGCCGTAAAGTTTGTCGCCTTCGATGGCCGGGACAAAAGGATTGCGCGTATAGGCGGGCGATGGTTTCACCGTGTCGTGGTGCGAGTTGAGCAGCAGCGTTGGTTTGTCAGCGTCGTAGTCGTTGGCAAAAGCCCAAACGTTGTTGTGCAGTCGTTGCACATTGCGCACGCCGCCGTCGATGAGCAGACGCACGAGTATGTCGGCAGTGCCGGCTTCATTGCCCGACACCGACGGAGTGCTGACGAGCTGTTGCAGCACCTCTACGGCTTGTTGGCTGAGGTTGGTCATACGCTTTTATATTTTTATGACAGTGCCGCGATTTGAGAGCAGATTGTCGGAGTTTTTTATGATAACACGACTCACGCCGCCTGCCACAGCACTGAAAGCATTGTCAACTTTTGGTATCATGCCCTTGTTGATTATGCCTTGCTCTTTGAGGGCGGCATAGCTGTCGGGGGTGATTTCTGCCACTAACGAGTCGGGGTCGTCAATGTCGACAAGCACGCCGTCTTTTTCGAAGCAGTAGTGCATATCTACTTCGGCAATGCGAGCTGAGGCTATAGCTACTGCCGAAGCCACGCTGTCTGCATTGCAGTTGAGCAGACTGCCGTTGCCGTCGTGCTCAATGGCGCAAAACACCGGCACAATGTCAGATTGCAGCAGCGTTTTGATGAAGCTATCGTTGACCTTTGCAGCGTCGATGTCGCCGACAAATCCAAAGTCGATAGGCTTGGGCGAGCGGCGCGTTGCCGGGATAACATTTGCATCGGCACCTGTGAGGCCGATGGCATTGCATCCCCTACCCTGCAAAGCTGCGACAATGCGCTTGTTGATGAGTCCGGCATATACCATAGTCACCACGTCGAGAGTTTGACGGTCGGTGACACGGCGGCCATTTATCATCTTAGTTTCAATTTGCAGAGTTTGGCTGAGGCGCGTAGCCTCTTTGCCGCCACCGTGCACCAGCACTTTTGGCGACTGGAGTTTGACAAAATCGTCGAGAAAGCGGCTCAACACTTCGGTGTTATCAATGACATTGCCACCGATTTTCACGACGTTTATATGAGTGATTTCGTTCATTTGGGCAGACCTTCGAGCAAGCGTTTAATGACAGTTTGTGCCGAGATTTCGCGGTTGGCAGCTTCAGGGATAACGATGCTGCGCGGCGAGTCAATAACCTCGTCGGCAACAATCATGTTGCGGCGCACGGGCAGACAGTGCATGAAGTATGCATTGTTTGTTAAAGCCATTTTTGCGGCATCGACAGTCCAACTGCGGTCACGGCTGAGCACTTTGCCATAGTTGGGGTCGGTGTATGCCGACCAGTTTTTAGCGTAGATGAAGTCGGCGCCCTCAAAAGCTTTGATTTGGTCGTACTCTACGCGAGCATTGCCCACAAATTTCTCGTCGAGTTCGTAGCCGTGGGGATGAGTGATAACAAAGTCGTAGTCAGTGGCATTCATCCATTCGGCGAACGAGTTGCCCACGGCCTGTGGCAGCGGATTGGGGTGCGGAGCCCAAGTGAGCACAACTTTGGGGCGCTCAACGGTTTTGAACTCCTCGATAGTGATGAGGTCGGCAAAGCTTTGCAGCGGGTGACGTGTTGCAGCCTCCATGCTGAAAACCGGGCGGCCTGAATATTTGATAAATTGCTCAATGACGCGCTCCTCATAGTCGGCAGCCTTATCTTTGAGGCCGGCAAACGAGCGCACGCCGATGATGTCGCAATACGAGCCCATCACGGGTATAGCCTCAAGGAGATGCTCGGCCTTGTCGCCGTCCATCACCACGCCATATTCTGTTTCAAGCTTCCAAGCGCCTTGATTTACGTCGAGCACCATCACGTTCATGCCAAGGTTCATGGCAGCTTTTTGGGTGCTGAGTCGAGTGCGGAGGCTTGAATTGAAAAATATCATAAGTAGGGTTTTGTTTTTACCGAGGCCGGTAAAAGCAAAACGGTCGCGTTTAATTTCGAGAGCTTCGGCAACGGCAGCGCGGAGGTCGCCGATGTCGTTGACGCAAGTAAATTTCTTCATAGCCGTTTAAGTTTAGTCGTTTAACAGTGATTTGAAAGCCGTCAGGAAGCAGTCGGCTTGCTCTTTGGTGATGCATAGAGCCGGGAGAAGACGCACGGTTGAAGCACCTGCGCCACCGGTGAAGATATGCTTGTCGAAGAGCAGACGTTTGCGCATTTCGGCGCCCGAGCCATCAACTTCCACACCAATCATCAATCCGCGACCGCGCACATCTTTGAGCTGAGGCATTTTGCGCAATTCGCCGAGCAGGTATTCACCCACGTTGTATGCGTTTTGCACAAGGTTTTCGCTCTCTATAACGTCGAGCACGGCAATAGCTGCAGCGCAAGCCAGGTGGTTGCCGCCGAAAGTGGTGCCGAGCATACCTTTCACGGCGTCAAAGTCGGGAGCAATGAGCACGGCGCCCATGGGGAAGCCATTGGCTATGCCCTTAGCCACAGTGATGAGGTCGGGACGGATATCGGTGTATTGGTGAGCGAAGAAACGTCCGGTGCGGCCATAGCCTGACTGTATCTCGTCGAGGATGAGCTTGACACCATATTTTTTTGTCACTTCGCGCAGATTGCAAAGGAAATTGTCGTCGGGTTGCACAATGCCCGCTACGCCTTGAATGCCTTCGATGATAACGGCACAAAAGTCGCCTTTTGCCAACTCGGTCTCAACGGCGGCAAGGTCGTTGAGGGGAGCAAAGACAACATTATCGGTGCGGTTGAAAGGCGACACGATTTTGGGATTGTCGGTAGCAGCTACGGCACCCGATGTGCGGCCGTGGAACGAACGGTTGAAAGCCAACACTTTTTGCTTGCCGGTCTGGAATGAGGCAAGTTTGATGGCGTTTTCGTTTGCCTCGGCACCCGAGTTGCAAAGGAAAAGGCTGTAATCGTCGTAGCCCGACACGCGACCGAGTTGCTCGGCAAACTTCACTTGCAGAGAGTTTTGCACCGAATTTGAGTAAAATCCGAGTTTTGCAACTTGGTCAGCAATAGCTTGCACGTATTTGGGATGAGCGTGGCCAATCGAAATAACGGCATGGCCGCCGTAAAGGTCGAGATATTCGGTGCCGTCGGCAGTGTAGACGTGGCAACCGCAACCTTTCACGGGCTCTATATCGTAGAGAGAATAAACGTCAAAAAGGTTCATAATCAGTAGTGTGGGTGATTAAAAAGCTGAGGGTTTGAGGCGCAAACCTGTGTGCTCGTCCCAGCCGTTCATGATGTTGAGGTTTTGCACGGCCTGACCTGAAGCTCCTTTGAGCAGATTGTCGATAACGGTGACAATGAGCAACTTATCGCCGTGACGCTCAAGGCCGATAATTGCTTTGTTGGTGTTTACCACTTGCTTGAGGTCGGGAAGTTTGTCGACAACAAAGGTGAAAGCTGCATCTTTGTAGTAGTCGCGATATAGCTGCAGAGCCTCGTCAACGGGCATATCGCACTTGGTGTAGACCGAGGCGAAGATGCCGCGAGCAAAGTCGCCGCGCATGGGCACGAAGTTAACAGCCTTGTCAAATCCCGGCTGATTTGCAGCAATCATGCGAGCCACCTCTTTGAGGTGCTGATGCTCGAAAGCCTTATACACCGAGAGGTTGTCGCTGCGCCAGCTGAAGTGGGTAGTAGCTCCGGGCTTCACGCCTGCGCCGGTTGAGCCGGTAGCTGCTGTGATATGTATCTCGTCGACGAGTCTACCGGCAGCGGCGAGCGGCAAAATTGACAGCTGCAAAGCTGTGGCAAAGCATCCGGGGTTGGCGATGCGTGTGGCACCGGCAATGCGGCTGCGGTTCATCTCGGGCAAGCCGTAGACAAAGCCGTTGCTTTCGTCGCGGAAGTCTTGTGCGAGGTCGATAATCTTCAAGCCCTCGGGAGCGGGATTAGCGCTGAGAAATTTGCTGCTGTCGCCGTGAGCCGAGCAGAGGAAGAGCACGTCGATAGCTGCAAGGTCGAAAGAGTCGCTAAAAGTGATATCAGTTTCACCCGTTAAGCCTTGGTGCACATCGGCAATGCGGTTGCCCGCATTGCTCGATGAGTGAACAAAGCTGATTTCAACATTAGGGTGATTGATCAACAATCTCAAAAGTTCGCCGGCGGTGTAACCGGCGCCACCGATAATGCCTACTTTCATTTATTTATTTTTTGTTACGATTTTGAACGTTGTAATAGATTTTCATTTGGTTGCCAAGTATCTTTGTGAAGCCTTTGACGTCGTCGGCCGACCAAGCTTTGTTGACCTCGCCATATTCGCCGAAGTCGGTTTTCATAAGGTCGAAGGGCGAGTCAACGCCAACCAAAGTGTAAGAGTACGGACGGAGCGTGAGCTCAACGGTGCCGTTTACGTTTTGCTGAGTGCTGCTGAGGAATTGCTCCATGTCGCGCATCACGGGTTCAAGATATTGAGCTTCGTGGAG
>CAZYNO010000031.1:0-15156 GCA_964648845.1 uncultured Bacteroides sp. | reverse complement strand
TCTCAACACTCGCACCTGAAACGAGCGCGTCTACCATTCCGCCACCCGGGCATCGTGATTTGGTTTACGGGTGCAAAGTTACGATTTTTTTTTAACGGAGCAATCTTTTTGTGGAAAAAATTGTATATTTGTAGCAAATACACGATTTTCGTATATGTAAACCCTTATTCATCTTATTCAAAAAATGACAAATCTCAACGAAAAGCTGCCGGTTGGTCTGTGCAGCGACCATGCCGGTTACGAACTTAAGAGTATTATTGAAGGCTATCTGACCGCTCGCTCTCTGCAATATGTTGATTTTGGCACCGACTCTGCCGAGTCGTGCGACTACCCCGACTTTGCTCACCCCTGCGCCGAGGCCGTGGAGAGCGGCAAGGTGTATCCGGCAATCGGCATTTGCGGCTCGGGCAACGGTATAGGCATCACCCTCAACAAACATCAAGGTGTGCGCGCCGCTCTGTGCTGGACCGTTGAGTTGGCACGCTTGGCACGTCAGCACAACGACGCAAATGTGCTTGTGTTGCCCGCACGTTTCATTGCTCCCGAAGTGGCTCTTGAGATTGTTGACGCATTTTTGGATACGCCCTTCGAAGGCGGACGTCACCAACGTCGCATAGATAAAATTCCCGTAAAATAAGCTATCGTTAGAGCTATAACCTATCGATAAGCATAAAAATACACACTCTCTCCTATGGCATCAAAATCCCGTCACCTAATAAAAAGCATTGCGCTCACAGTTGTGGGCGTGGTGCTTTTTGTGTTGGGTGTGCTGGGATGTGTCTATTCCGTATGGTTTCAGGATGCCTTGCGCGATGCCATTGTGGCGGCGGCTAATCGCCGTGAAGGCACACAACTAACACTCGAAAAATTTCGCCTCTGGCTGCCGTTGCGTGTGGAGCTTGACGGCGTGACGCTTGTGCAAGACGGCGACACCGTTGTGGCTGCGCAACACTTCGACGGACGTGTGAGTGTGGCACCGTTGCTCGACGGCTGCATAAATGTTGAGCACGCAAAGCTGCAAAAAGGCTATTATTGCATGGGCAACCGCGACTCTGCCACATGCATCAAGATACATGCCGCAGAGGCAGTGCTCGAGCCTGCCACCGTGCAGCTCAGCCCCATGAAAATACGTCTGAAACAAGGCTCCCTTAGCGATGCCCTTGTCGACATATACATCAACCCAAATCCGCCAAAGTCGGCGTCTTCCGATACCACAGCAACCTCACCGCTCAACATTGACGTTGACGAGCTGAGTTTGCACAACCTCACATATCGCATGAACATGCTGCCCATGATTGACACCTTGGGCGTGACTATTGCCGACGGCACCTTGCGCGGCGCAGCGATAGATGTGGCTCGGCAGACAGTGAATGTGGCGTCGCTTGAAGGCTCCGGCCTCGATGCCCGCTACATTGTGCCCGACTCGCTGACTATAGCCAACACCGTTGTCGCACCTTCCGACACCACGCCCTCCGAGCCTTGGACTGTGCGCATGCAGCGCCTCGACTTCGACCGCTCGCACGGCTTGTACACCACCAACGGCTACAAACCACAGCCCGGACTCGACTTTGGCTACATCGACGTTGACAGCCTCCACATCACCGTCACAAATTTCTACAATTGCGCTTCGACAGTGCAATTGCCACTCAGCGTGAGCGGTCGCGAGCGTTGCGGCGTAGACCTCAAAGCCTCGGGACGGCTTGACATTACCGACGACGGCATGACCTTCACCGACTTCGACGTCTCTACGGCCTTGGGCACAGCCTTCACCGCCTCCGGATTTCTCGGCACCGGTGACCTTATGACCAACAACACCGTGCCGCTAACCTTCAATGTTGACGGCACACTATCTATGGCCGACACCAAATTAATGTTCCCCGTGGCGGCGCCCTACATATCACTGCTGCCGCGCAACAGCAAGCTCAATATGGGCATATCGGTTGACGGCAATATGCTGCGGCTAAACATCGGCAAGCTGAGTCTGACCATCGGCAGCACCGTTGCAGTCGATGCCTCCGGATTTCTTTGCAACGTTATGGATACCGACAAACTCAGCGGCGATATAGCCTTGAAAGGCAAAATCGGCGCTGTCAATCCGTTTGTGCGCATGTTTCTTGCCGGCACAGGCATAACCGTGCCGCCGATGACGCTCGGCGGACGTGTGCAGTTTGGCAGCGGCAACTACTCGGGCGACGTGAAAGCTCGCACCACCGACGGCGAGATAGCCTTCGACGGCTCGTTTAAAGGTCGCGGCAACGTCTACGACGTAGATATGACCGCCAACTCGTTTCCCGTCGGCGCATTCATGCCCTCGCTTGGCGTAGGCAATGTCACGGCACACATCGTGGCAAGCGGCCAAGGCTTTGACGTATTCAAAAAGAGCATGTCGACCGACGTAGACCTCGATATTGCTGCTGTGCAATATCAAGGCACAACCTACCGCGACATTTCGGGCACGGTATCATTGCACGACGGCAATGCCGATATTGATATCACCTCGCTCAACAACGGCCTCGACTTCTCGCTGCAAGCCTCGGGAGCTCTCACCGACGACAATCACTACGACTTCTCAGCCACACTCGACGGCCGCGACATAGACCTTGCCGCGCTGAAGGTGTCTGACACCCCCGCCGCATTGGCTATCAACGCCGACCTTGATGCAAACATCTCGCAAAACATGCGCGAAATCTCAGCCACGCTCAAGCTCGACAATCTAACCTATACGCACCCCGACGGACAAATAAACATTGATGAGGTGACAATGCACCTCAACACCACCGACTCGGTGACAAACGCCTCGGTGCGCAACCGCGACTTGTATGCATACTTCAGCGCGCCTATGGGCCTCGACTCGGTGTCAACGCGCCTCGGCCGCGCGGCAAAAGTGGCGTCAAACCAGTTTGCACGCCACAAAATCAGCGTCACCGAGGTGCAGCAACAGCTGCCCGAGTTTGTGCTCGATGTGAATGCCGGCAGCAACAACGCTCTCAATCAGCTGCTCGCCGACAGCGATATGAGCTTCAGACGCATGTATTTTGAGGCTGCAAACGACTCTGTGATATACGTCGGCGCAAAAGCTATAGAATTTCGCACCGGCGATACACGTCTCGACACACTTTCGCTCGACATAAATCAAATCGGCGAGCGCCTTGACTATGTTGCCAAAATAGGCAACCGTCCCGGCACTCTCGACGATTGGGCACATGTTGACGTTGACGGATATTTCGAAACCGGAAAACTTGGCGTGCGTCTCAAACAAAACAACATCTCGGGCAAGGTGGGATACGACCTCGGCGGCACTCTCGCCTTCACCGGCGACTCTATTGCCACGCTGCATTTCAGCCCCTTAGACCCGACTATCGGCTACCAAAATTGGCAAGTGAACGAAGACAATTTCATAAGATATTACATAAATCACCGTCACCTCGACGCCAATTTGCGCATGGAGGGCGCCGGCAGCACACTTGCCATGTACACCGAACATGCGCAGGAGGTTGACGACGCCGCGCACGGCAGCGACGAAGATGTTGTGCTCGACGTGCAAAACGTGCGCTTGCAGGATTGGATTGCCATCAACCCGTTTGCTCCGCCGGTCAACGGCACACTGTCGGCAAATATGCGCGTAAACTGGCAGGACAAAGCCCTCACCGGCAACGGCGAGGTGTCGCTCTCCGACTTTATCTACGGCAAAGAGCGCGTGGGCGACGTGCGTGCAGATGTGAGCGTGCTCACAAACGCCTCCGGACTGATGAATGCCGACGTCGCCCTGTGGATTGACGGCGCAAAGACCATGACGCTCAAAGGCGTGCTCAACGACTCTACGCGCACCTCGCCTTTCAACCTCGACTTCTCGATGATACACTTCCCGCTCAGCACAGTCAATCCGTTTGTGCCGGGCATAGCTCGGCTGTCGGGCACTCTCAACGGCAGCATGGATGTGTCGGGCGACTCCGACAACCCCATTCTCAACGGATATCTCGACTTCGACTCGGCACAGGTGAAAGTTGCCATGCTCGGCACAACCTTCTCGTTTAGCGAAGACCGCATACCCGTCAACAACAGCCTTGTGAATATCAACGACTTCAAGATTAAAGCTTGCAACGACAACCCGCTCACAATCAACGGCACTGTCGACATAGCAAATCTTGCGTCGCCACAGATAAATCTGCGCGCAAAAGCCGCAAATATGCAGGTGGTAAACTCTACGCGAGCAGCCAAAGGTGCCGAGGTATATGGCAAAGCATTCATGAATCTCGACGCCAATGTGCGCGGCAACATGCGCCTGCTCAATGTCGACGCCACGGCAAGTGTGCTCCCCGCCACAAACGTCACTTATGTGATGACCGAAACCACAAGCTCTGCCATAGAGTCGCGCACAAAAACCGATATGGTGCACTTCGTAAACTTCACCGACTCGGCTGCCGTGGTTGCCGCCGACACTATTGCCGATGCCGAAACAATGCAGATGGCTATAAACGCTACTCTCAACGTGCAGCAAGGCTCTACGATAAATGTTGACCTCAGCAGCAACGGCAAAGACAAAGTGCAAATAAAAGGTCAGGGTGCTCTCAACTACACGTCAACTCCCGCCAACGGCGATCGCCTCACCGGACGCCTTGCCATAAACAGCGGCTTCGCTCGATACACCGTCAACGTTATGGGCGAAAAACTGTTCAACTTCAACGACGGCAGCTATGTGGCATTCACCGGCGATATGATGAACCCGCAGCTCAACATCAGCGCTACCGACCAAGTGCGCGCAAACGTCACGCAAGAAGGCCAAAATTCGCGCCTGATAGACTTTGACGTCAACGTGGCGGTGACCGGTACGCTCGAAAATATGAGCGTAGACTTCGACCTTGCCACCGACGACGATGCCACGGTTGCCAACGAACTTGCCTCGATGAGCAGCGCTCAGCGTGCTTCGTCGGCCATGAATTTGCTGATAACAAACATCTATACCGGCACCGAGACAAAGGCAAGCGCAAACCTTGGCGGCAACGCCCTCTATTCGTTCCTCACATCGCAAATCAACTCGTGGGCGGCTAACACCATCAAGGGAGTAGACTTGTCGTTCGGCATCAATCAATACGACGAAACAAGCAACGGCTCAACGTCGCAAGCCACAAGCTACAGCTATCAAGTGTCGAAGTCGCTGTTCAACGACCGATTTAAGGTCGTTGTGGGCGGCAACTACACCAACAGCTCTACCAATACCGACGAAAATATTGCCGAGAGCCTCGTCAGCGACGTGTCGCTCGAATACTCGCTCAACTCGGCAGGGTCTATGCTCATCAAAATTTTCCGCCACACAGGCTACGAAAGCATCCTTGAGGGCGAAATCACACAAACCGGCGTCGGCTTTGAATATCGCCGCAAGATACGCCGCATCGGCGATATGTTCCGCTTGCGCCGCCGCAACCGCAACGCCTCACGGCAAGATACAACCAATCAACAATGAAACAGCATTTCAGACATATTATAGCACTTTGCGCGATGCTCCTTGTCTTTGCATCGTGCTCAACCACGCGGCGCCTCGACGACGATGAGCAGCTATACACCGGCGTCAAAAAGATTGACTATCTCTCTACCGTTGAAGGCGAGAAGGTGAAAGTGCCCTCAGATGTGCGCGACCAAGTTGCCGAGGCTGTTAACGTGCACCCCAACAACTATATATCGCTGATTGGCATGCGTTCGCCGCTGCCAATTGGCTTGTGGGTGTATAACAATTGGTCTAATCCCGAAAAGGGATTGAAACATTGGCTGTATGAAAAGCTTGTTGAAGAACCGGTGCTCGTGACGAGCGTTCGCCCCGAAGTGCGCACAAAAATGGTTGACGAGATACTTGGCGACAATGGCTATTTCCGCAGTGCCACAACCTACGACCTTGTGTCGGGACGCAACAAAAAGAAAGCTTCGGTGCAATATAATGTCACCCCCGGCCCGGCATTCACCTTCAACCGTGTGGAGATGTTGCCCGACACATCGCTGCTCAATCACTACATCGACTCGGTGGCTGCACGCAGCACCTATCTGCGCGAAGGCAACCGCTATTGCACCGACTCGCTGTCGGCAGCGCGTGTGCGCATCACCAATGTGCTACGCAACCGTGGCTACTACTATTTCAAACCCGAATATATTGAATATCTTGCCGACACTGTTGTGTATCCCGGCTCTGTGGCTCTGCGCCTCGACATTGCCTCAAATGTAGACAGCACGGCAACCGAGCGCTATCGCACCGGCAATGTGAAGATATATGTGAACCGTTATCGCGGCAGAGCACGCACTGTCGACACCATTGCAACCGACGTGGGCACGCTCTTTTTGCAGCAGCCAAGCCGCTTCCGCAAAAGCGTGATTACAGACAATGTGACTTTCCGCAGCGGCAAAATATTCTCTGTGCGCGACATGGACCGCACGCAAACCTATCTGTCGCGTTTGGGCATATTCAGCGCTGTGTCGATTGACGCCGAGCGCGACACACTCTCCGACAAACGTTTGCTGGATGTGGCTATAAATTGCACCCTCGACCAACCGCTTGAGGCGTCGATAGAGGTAAATGCCTCGTCGAAGAGCAACAGCTATATCGGCCCCGGTATCACTCTCGGTGTGACCAACCGCAACATTTTCGGCGGGGGCGAACAGCTTGCCGTGAGTCTCACCGGCTCGTATGAGTGGCAAACGGGGCACGACAATAAGGGCGGTATTTTCAACTCGTATGAGGCGGGCATCACCACGTCGCTGTCTTTCCCGCGGCTGCTTGCTCCGCGCTTCATTCCGCGTCGCCGACGACAAATCAACTGGACACGATTCTCGCTCAATGCCGACCTGCTCAACCGTCCGCACTTCTTCAAGATGGCGCAATTCAACATGTCGATGTCGTACGATTGGCAAGCCACGCGTCGCGCCACAATGTCGTACACACCCTTCAAACTGACCTACACCAAACTCATACACACCACGCAAGAGTTCGACTCAATTATGGCTGCAAATCCGGCGGTTGCGCTGAGTTTCGAAAATCAATTCATCCCGCAGATGGCTTACAGCTACAACTACGAGCGCTCGTTTAATGCCAACAACAAGCTCAATTTCACATTCAGTGTGCAAGAGGCGGGCAATGTGTTTTGGGGCATTTATAAACTTGCCGGAGTGAAGGGCGAGAAGGAGCTGTTTGGCACACCGTTCTCGCAGTTTGTGAAGGGACAAATGCAGCTTGTTTATAGCCGACGTGTCGCCGGCACCGACTCATGGCTTGTGTGTCGTGGTGCGGTGGGTGCTGCTCACGCATACGGCAATTCTACGGAGGTGCCCTACGCTGAGCAGTTCTATTGCGGCGGTGCCAACTCGGTGCGCGCATTCACCGTGCGCTCTCTTGGCCCCGGCAGCTATCACGACGATAATGCCGGCAGCACCGGATATTTCGACCAGACGGGTACCTTCAAGTTTGAGGCAAATGTTGAGTGGCGTTTCCCGCTGTTTAGCGTGATTAACGGTGCTTTATTCGTGGATAGCGGCAATGTGTGGCTGCTCAAAAACGACCCGCAGCGCCCCGGCGGACAGCTCAAAGGTTCCACCTTCCTCAAAGACTTGGCGGTGGGCACAGGCGCGGGTATTCGCGTTGATTTGGGTATGATTGTAGTGCGCGGTGACCTTGGTATAGGCATCCATGCACCATACAATACCGGCAAGTCGGGATACTACAACATGACTTCATTTAAAAACTCGTTGGCCTTCCACCTTGCTATCGGCTATCCCTTTTAATCATCACCGCACAGCATAAAAAAAGTCTCGACCCACAAGGACCGAGACTTTTTTATATTCAAATTTTGAATTATTCGAATGAACCCATTTTGAGGTAGTTGACTTCTTCCTGGGTGAGGTAGCGCCAACGACCGCGGGGGAGATTCTTTTTGGTGAGGCCTGCAAAGTACACACGATCAAGTTTGGTGACATGATAGCCGAGCGACTCGAATATGCGGCGCACAATGCGGTTGCGACCTGAGTGGATTTCGATGCCTGCTTGGTTGCGATCGGTGTCGGTAGCATAGCTGATAGCGTCAGCATGAATTTCGCCGTCTTCAAGCTCGATGCCGTCAGCGATGTGTTGCATATCTTCTTCGCTGATGTCTTTGTCGGTCCACACGTGATAGATTTTTTTCTTCACGTATTGCGGGTGAGTGAGCTTCGAAGCGAGGTCACCGTCGTTGGTGAGCAGGAGCACACCGGTAGTGTTGCGGTCAAGACGACCTACGGGATATATACGTTCCTTGCAAGCACCTTTCACGAGGTCCATAACAGTGAGACGGCCGTTGGGGTCATCGCTGGTAGTGACGCAATCTTTGGGCTTGTTGAGCAGGATGTAGCATTTCTTTTCGAGAGCAACAACTTTGTCGTCATATTCAACAACGTCGCTGTGTGTGATTTTTGTGCCGAGTTCGGTTACGGGCACACCGTTAACCTTAACGAGTCCTTGTTGGATAAATTCGTCAGCTTCGCGGCGTGAGCAGATGCCTGCCGAAGCCATGAATTTGTTAAGACGAATTTGTTCGTTAGGATCGGGTATGGGCATTTCGTATTCCACTTGTTTGGGACGCGGAGTGAAGCTCTTGCCCTTTGTAGCAAAACCGTTGTTGTTGTGGTTTTTGCGATTGTTGTTAAAACCTTGGCGGTTGTTGTAGCCGCCTTGACGGTTGTTGTTATATCCGCCTTGGCGATTGTTGTAGCCACCGCCCTGACGGTTGTAGCCATTGCCTTGACGGTTGTAACCACCTTGTCCACCGTTGTTATAGCCACCGCCTTGACGGTTGTAGCCGTTGCCTTGACGGTTGTAGCCACCTTGGCGATTGTTGTTGTAACCGCCTTGGCGATTGTAGCCGCCGTTGTTGAAACGTTGGTTTTGGTTTGCGCCGTCGCCCATTGCTTCGCCGTTGTTTTCAGCTCCTTCGGCAGGATTGTTGTAGGGACGTTGTTGGTACTGACGCGGCTGATAGTTGCCGCCTTGGTGACGGTTGTAGCCGTTGTTGTATCCGCCCTGGCGATTGTTGTTGTAGGGGCGTTGTTGGTAAGGACGTTGTTGGTACTGACGTGGCTGATACTGGCGTTGCTGAGCTTCGCCGGCACCTTCTGCAGTTGCACCTTCGTTGTCTGTGCGTGTGAAATTCACACGTTCGTAGTTAGCACCCGTAGCTTCGGGGTTAGCGCGCACTTCGCCTATGCGCGGACGTTTAGGTTTTTTCTCAATGTTATCCATGATAATGGTTTTGCCTTGAAATACAAATTGTTTGTTAAAGTTTAAATTTATGTAATTGTACTTGTCTGCCTCTCGGCATAGTAAGTGAAAAGAATAATTATGTTCTCTGGAGAGTTTTGGTTTTTTGAATATATCAAGTGTTTATTAAGATATAAGATATTGGTGTTTGAGTCTATCGATTCAATAGCCAAGTGTATATCAGCTGAATACATTCAATGCAAAGTTAATAAATTTTAGATTATATAATTAATATAATATACTTTAATTAACGTTATTTTAGATTATTAAGCAATTCGGGGTGCGCTTCGATGCCTTTTTCTGCGGCAAGTGCCACGATATAGTCGATGGCTGCCTGGCGCGTGGGCTCTATTTCGCAATCTTTGCTCACGCGTGTGAGGTTTTGCATGAAGTAGCCCACCTCGGGACATTGCGGCAGGTTGAGCATTGTCATTATGTCGTTGCCGTTGAGTGCGGGGCGGAATTTGCGGTCAAGGTCGAGTGCCTTGATGGTGTCAAATTTCTGCTCTACGAGGTCGAAATTGTCGAGGAAGCGTTGCTTTTTTTCTTGATTTTTTGATGTTATGTCGGCACGAGCGAGTATCATCAGGCTCTCAAGATCGTCTTCGGCATAGTTTATGAGTCGACGCACAGCGCTGTCGGTCACCTCGTCTTCAACGAGGGCTATGGGGCGCATGTGCAGCTCAACGAGCTTTTGCACTTTGTGCATCTCGGCACCCATGGGCAGTGTGAGGCGGCTGAAAATTTTGGGCACCATCTTCGAGCCCACAAAGTTGTGGTTGTGGAATGTCCAACCTATAGCGTCGTCCCAACGTTTGGTCACGGGTTTGGCAATGTCGTGCAGCAGCGCCGCCCAGCGTGTCCACGGGTCGTCGGTCTTTGCGGCAACATTGTCGAGCACCTCAAGGGTGTGATAGAAGTTGTCTTTGTGGCCGCGACCTTGCACCACCTCTACGCCGCGCATGGCAGCGAGTTCGGGCAATATAAGCTTGAGCAGGCCTGACTTCAGCAGCAAATCCCAGCCTATTGATGGTTTTGCGGCTGCCATAATCTTCACAAGCTCGTCTTTTATGCGCTCGCGAGTGATGATTTTTATGCGCTCGGCGTTGCGAGCAATGGCCTCGAATGTTTCGGGCGCAATGTCAAATTGCAGCTGTGTGGCAAAGCGCACGGCACGCATCATGCGCAGAGGGTCGTCGCTGAAGGTGATATCCGGGTCGAGTGGGGTGCGGATGATGCGACGCTCAAGGTCGCCGATGCCGTCGTAGTTGTCTACCAAGTCGCCGAAGGTTGCGCTGTTAACGCTGATAGCCATGGCGTTGATGGTGAAGTCGCGACGTGCTATGTCGTCCTCCAGGGTGCCGTCTTCAACGATGGGGTTGCGCGAGTCGCGATTGTACGACTCGCGGCGTGCGCCCACAAACTCGAGCTCGATTTTGCGGTGACGCACTTGTGCTGTGCCATAGTTGCGAAACACGTTGACGCGTGTGCCGCGGCCCAAGGCTTTGCCTACGGCCTCAGCCAACTCTATGCCTGAGCCAACAGTCACAAAGTCAATGTCTTTTGAGTGACGTTTCAGCAACAAGTCGCGCACAAAGCCGCCCACCACGTATGCCGGACGGTTGAGGCTGTCGGCAACGTCGCCAACTGTCTTGAATATGGGATTGCTGAGCAGAGAGGCAAAATTCGGCTGCATAAGTTTGAGTCTGTATTTATGAAAATTCGATAATTTCTTCGGGGCTGTGGGTGAGGCAGCGCATGCCGCTTTCGGTCACTACGTAGGTGTTTTCGACGCCTACGGCTCCAACTTGCGGAATTACAAATTTGGGTTCGAGAGCTATCACGTTGCCCACAGTGAGTTGTGACTTTGAGCGCGGAGCGAGTACGGGTTGCTCGTTGACAGCTATGCCCATGCCGTGGCCCACAAATCCGGCGTGTGCGCGGTGGCCCATGAAGTATTCTTGCATACCGGCTTCGATAGCCATCTGCTCGGCGCGGTTGTAGAGTTCTTTACATTCGGCTCCGGGCACGCCCAGACGAGCAATCTCTTTGCAAATGTCGATTGACAATTGGTGTGCTTTGAGGGCAAGCTCGGGCAATTTGCCGAGAGCAAATGTGCGTGTCATGTCGGTCATGTAGCCGTTGAACACGCCGTTGGTGTCTACCATCACTGATGTGCCGGGACGGATGATTGTGCCGTCGCCGCCAACGGGGAGTGCTTGGTTTGCGCCGGCGCCGCCCATGGCAAAGTCGTAGGGCGAGGGGCAGTCGGCGTTTTCGCCGGTGATGACGTTGCCCATGTTTATTTCGAGGTCGTCGCCCACGGTGCGCATGATGCCGATAGAGCCTTCGAGGCG
This sequence comes from uncultured Bacteroides sp., assembly GCA_964648845.1. GTDB lineage: Bacteria > Bacteroidota > Bacteroidia > Bacteroidales > Muribaculaceae > CAG-873. The sequence continues at coordinate 3,531 of CAZYNO010000031.1, read as the reverse complement.
CGACAGGCGCTCGATTTCAATTTGCAGCTCAATGTCGGTCATGCCGGCGCGATAAAGTCCGGGGATGCGGCTATACACACGGTCGTGCTTCATGCCACATTCTTCAATAAGTTTTATCTCAAACGGAGTTTTCACCGAGCGAGCTTGCATGAGCACTGTGTCGGCATTGCCAAATTGCTCTACGCCGAGAGCTGCGGCGAGGCGCTGCACTGTGGCCCACGATGTTTGCGAGAGCTCAAACGAAGTGTTGCCGGGCTTGGGCAAGTTTTCGCGCTCGATAATCTCGAGTATTTGCTCGGGTTTGCGGATGTTGAACACGCGCTCGCCTGTGAGCGGAAGGTTGCGCATCACAAAGCTTGTCATGCCTTTGTCGGCGGCGGTGAGATAGATGTAACCGGCAAAAACGCGTCCGGTGAGGTAGTATTTGTTTGCATTGTCGCTCACCACAAGGCTGTCAAAGCCGAGCTGCTGCATGTGAGCAAATATGCGCTCAAGTTTGTCGTTAAGGTCGGTGAGAGGAAATAATTGTAGTGTATTTGAGTTCATAATAGCATTGTTTTCAGCTAATGATAATAAGTCGGTAAATGCATTGATTTTTATGTCGGCTGTCGAGACGTCGCCAAAGCCGTATGTGCAACCTATCATGCCTATACCGGCTGAATGTGCGGCAGTGCAGTCGCCTGCAGTGTCGCCTACATAATAAACGTTTTGCAAGTTATATCGTTCAACGAGATTGCGAATGTTTTCGGCTTTAGGCAGTCCGGTGCCGCCGTGGGTGCGTGTGTCGGTGAAATATTGTGTGATGCCGGCATAGGCCATGAAGTTTTTGAGTCCTTCAGAGCCACAGTTGCTCACCATAAACAGCTTCACTCCGCGCTCGTAGAGTGCCTTTACAGTGGTCTGCACTCCGTCGTACAGGCGGCCGCCGAGTTTGGGCACCAAAGCTTGCTCGTTGGCGTCGAGCACGCCCAGCAGGCGGTCGATGTCGCAGCCTGCCGGCGCAAGGTCGGCAAGTATATCCTCAAGGTGACGGCCCATTTGCTCAAGTAATTCTTGGCGAGTGACCGGGGCGCGAGTTATGCCGCATTGGGCGAACGTGATGTCCCAGATGCGAGCATACGAGTCGACGGCGTCCCACATAGTGCCGTCCATATCAAAGATTAAGCTTTCAATCATTATTTTAGTAGGAAATACCTATTTGGTCAATGTTTTGCAGTGTGTCAACGCGCATGATGTGGCGCAGTTGCAGCGGCGAACCGATGTTCACCCGGTGGCGTGGCACTATGGTGTCGTTTTGCTGGAATGATATGCCTGTGCCTGTGCCGTGCCATTTGCCGAAAGCGTCGGCAAGCTCGATGTTGAATGTGTCGGCAACCACGGTGTCGCCCGAGTTATAACTCAGTTCGAGCCAGAGGTTGGCGTACTCGTATGCGTTTGTGTGGCGCACGCTCACCACCACGCGGCTAATGTCTATGCTGTCGCTATCGGCGTTGAATGTGAAGGTTTGGCCGTAGCGCCAACCCGGAGCATCAACATCGCGCCACTCGGTGTGCTCGCTGCTCTGATTTGAGCAAGCACAAAGAGTGGCGGTGAGTATTGTAGTCGCTATTGCAAATATGCAAGCTAACTTATTCATTGTTGTTTTGGTTACCTTGATTAGCTTGGTTGCCTTTGTTGCCGTCTTTACCTTCTTTCGTAGGCTTGGGGCCGCGCGGCTGTTTGTCGCGATTGCGGCTTGGCTGTGGCTGCTTTTGTTGAGCCGGAGCCTCGTCGCCGGCGGGTTTGGCGCCGCCTTTTTTCTTTTTCTTCTTGCGACGTTTGCTGTCGAAGCGAGTGAGCTCGTCTTGGTCGAGAAGGTCGGTGTAGGCGTCTTTGGGGTTTGCAGGCTCGTTGCCGTCGCGCTGCAGCGTCAGCGGCTTTTCGCCTTTTTTGTTCATCTCTATGATTTCAAACACGCGTTCGGGGTCGAGTGTCACCAAGTTTGCGGCAATAGCTTTGTCGGTAGAGTAGGTGATTTCGCGTTTGAAAATATCGGTTTTGAAATGATAGTATGTTGCGTCGGCTGTCTCAAGACGCACGGTCTTGGGCGGTAGCTTCTTGCTCATCTCAACGTAGGCATCAACCTCAAAGTTTAAACAGCATTTGAGTTTTGCACACTGTCCGGCGAGCTTTTGTGGGTTGAGCGATATATCCTGATAGCGGGCGGCGCTTGTGGCTACCGACACAAAGTTTGTCATCCAGCTTGCGCAGCACAGCGGGCGGCCGCAGGGTCCGATGCCGCCAATGCGTCCTGCCTCCTGACGTGCACCGATTTGTTTCATCTCGATGCGCACTTTGAAGGCGTCGGCAAGCACTTTGATGAGCTGACGGAAGTCTACGCGCTCGTCGGCAATATAATAGAATATGGCTTTGTTGCCGTCGCCTTGATACTCAACGTCGCCGATTTTCATGTTGAGCTTGAGGTCTTCGGCTATCTTGCGGGCACGTATCATTGTGTCGTTTTCGCGAGCACGTGCCTCTTCATATTTTTCGAGGTCGGCAGGCTTGGCTATGCGAAACACGCGGCGCACCTCAGCATTGGGCTTGATGTTTGCCTTGCGCATTTGCAGACGCACCAACGCTCCGGTGAGCGTCACCTGGCCTATATCGTGACCCGGCGATGCTTCTACGGCTACCATGTCGCCAATCGACAGTGGCAGGTTGGTTGAGTTTTTGTAATATCCTTTGCGGGTATTCTTAAACTGCACCTCCACCATATCGTCGTCGGCATAGCCTCCGGGAATGTCTTCAAGCCAGTTGTAGCAATGCAGCTTGCCGCGCGGGCCGCAGTGTCGCGAGCAATTGCTGCAGTTGCCACTGCAGCCGTTGCCTGCACAGCCCTTGCCGCAAGGTGTTGCTGCCTGCGGGCTCTTGAAGTCGGGTTGTTTGTTTTCTTGTTCGTTTTCGTTGCTCATATATTGTGGATAGCTTACTTAGCGAAGCTAACAGAGCGAGTTTCGCGGATAACGGTGATTTTAACTTGACCGGGATAGGTCATTTCGTCTTGTATGCGCTTAGCAATTTCGGCTGAGAGCTTTTCGGTTTCTACGTCGTCAATCTTGTCGGCACCAACAATCACACGGAGTTCGCGGCCGGCTTGTATAGCGTAGGTCTTGATTACGCCGGGATAGCTGAGAGCCAATTGTTCAAGGTCTTTGAGGCGTTTGATGTATGCCTCAACGATTTCGCGACGTGCACCGGGACGTGCACCTGAGATGGCGTCGCACACTTGCACTATGGGGGCGAGCAAAGATGTTTGCTCAATCTCGTCGTGGTGAGCACCGATGGCGTTGCAAATTTCGGGTTTCTCTTTATATTTTTCGGCGAGCTTCATGCCAAGAAGTGCGTGTGGCAATTCGGGCTCTTCGTCAGGCACTTTGCCTATGTCGTGGAGCAAACCGGCGCGACGAGCTTTCTTGGGGTTGAGACCAAGTTCGCTTGCCATGATTGCGCAAAGGTTTGCGGTTTCACGTGAGTGTTGCAAGAGGTTTT
>CAZYNO010000030.1:5650-15267 GCA_964648845.1 uncultured Bacteroides sp. | reverse complement strand
AACAGCACAATTTCGTTGTAAACGCGCTTGTTGATGGGCCACTTTTGATAGTTGCGTTGTTGCGATTGCTCAATCTCGGCAGCTTTTTCGTCGATAAAGTCGAGCACTGCTTGCTCCACGCCATTCTTTACCATGGCTTTCCATTGGCGGTTTATGAGTTTCAAGAACCAGGGGTCTTTCCAAAGGCGCTCAGCCCAAGGTTTGAGCACTTTAGAGCCGAAGCCCACGTCTTGCATCAATTTTGTGGTGACATCGCCAACGCGGTTGCAGTTATTCATTGCGATATCATAGTCCCACAGCGGACCCCAAAATATTTTGTCGATGCCTTGCTCCTTATACATATATGTGCTCCAGAAGCAGTCAGGATTGGCAGTGAGTTCAGACGACACATACCAACTTGCGAGGGTTAGCGAGTCAACATATTGGCGATAACCCTTTTCGGGGTCGGTAAAGTCGGATGAAAAGAGTTTATCTTCGAAATTTTGGATGAAGTTTTTGATATAATTTATCTGGCGATCTTGAATAATATCGTCGTCCGGCGACTTGAAAGTGAAGCCCACACCACGCGAGGTGAGGAAATATACATCTTCGTTGTAGTAGAAGCCGTCAGCCTCGATGAGATATCCGCCGGTGATATCGGTGCTATCGTCGATTGTGTCGGGCTGCTCCACAATCTCGACGCGTTTTTTGCGCACATCAATCTGGTCAGAAATCTGGTAGCTGCCCAAATACTCGCCGTTGAGCACCAAGTCGGCAGGCTGAGCGGCAGCCGTAAACGGTTGTCCTGCAAAAGTGCCGATAAACGAAGCTACGGCATTTCGGATGAGGGTTTTGTCGGCGTGGTTTGCCAACAAGGTCCAACTTTTTGCGTTTGCGCGGTCTTTGCCGAGAAAGCGTTGTTTCTTATCAAATTTGAGACGATATGGTTTCTTAGCCATATCCCAAGTTGAGTTGCCGCGACCGCGGATGTTTGCAGCGTCATAGAGGGTGATGCCGGATTCGTCGACATATCGCACTGTGCACTTCACATAGGTCTCTTTGCTGGTGATAGCAGCCTTATTTTCAGTTTCGATGTAAAGTGTAGGCACATTGGTGAGCTGGGGATAGTCGTCAGCTGCAGCCGAAAGCGCCGGAGACAGGAAGGTTATCACAGGCAAAGCACATAAAGCTACAGATCTAAAAATCAATTTTAACTTTTTAAGTTTCATCGTATTTGAGTTTGTAAGTAAAGCACAAATATATAAATATAATTTGAGATAGTCAAAAAAAATTGCATATAAAACACAAAAATGTAGCAAAGTTGCAACAGTTTGCGGCTTTGCTACATTTTTTGCGTGTATTACAACGCCCTCTTAGAAGGCGAAATCAATACCGAAGTTTAATTGAATGTTAGAATTGAGGGGCACGCCTTGTTTAGCAAGTTTCAAGAACATGCGGTCCATGCCGACGTGGAATTTGGGACCTTTGTTTCCCAACGAAAGCAACCAGCCGAAGCCTGTGCCATAAGTGCCTGTAACACCGTTTACGCCCAATGCCACACCTCTGATGGGCATTACATTTGCAGAGAGGCGGAATTCGGTCCAGGCGTATGTGCCGAAACGAGTGGTGTTGAGCAAACCGAAGTTGAGTTTATCGTAAACGGGAAGGGTATATTTCACGCCAACATTCATTGTGGCAGCGAGCGAAGTTGAGCGGCCACCGATATTGCCGTTGTCGTTGAGTTCATAGAGAGCCGAGAGGTCATCACCCAAACGATCTAATTCGTCACCGAAATTGTTTTGAGCATCGCCGTCAACGTTGAATGTGTATGCATCAGTACTTATTGTTTGGTCGCCGTTTGTTGAAGCGTGATATGTTTCTTTCCAGTGGATGAAGCCAAGGTCGAGCACTGCAGCCGAGAATTCCCAGTCTTTGAATTTGTAGCTGGCACCGAGATCAACGGCGAAACCCATACCGTTGATGCCGAACTTGTTGATGTCGATGTCAGAAACATATTCGTGACCGGTATTTTCGTTTCTATCTTTTAGATAGCGGAAGTTTGCAATTGAAGTGTAAACATCAGCATTGGTAACGGCCGACCAGCGGTCATCTTGAAGTGAGAGCTGAGCTTTGTTGAAGTAAGCGTCAACTTTGCCGATACCTACAAGAAATTTAGCAGTAGCACCTACGCGCAAACCGGGCACAGCCTTGATGTCGTGCGAGTGGTTTAAAGCGACTTCGGCGTAGCTTGAAGCAGTTGCGCGGAGGTCAGAGATGTCGTATGTTTTGTTTGTGACGCCCTCTTTGGCGAGAGAGAAGAGTTCGCGAGGCAACATCATGTTAAGGTCGATGTTGGCGTTTACGCTAACGGTGTTGTAACCGCCAAAAGCTTTGAAGCCGGCAGAAATAATATTTTCTTTGATGTTTGCGTTGAGCTTGTTTTTGTTTTCAATATTGCTCATAAACTCTTCGGCAGAGACACCGGGGTTTGTGAACAAGCAAGTTTTACCGTTCACATTATAAATAATGTCAGAGAGATTGAGATTGCCACGCAAGCCAACGTTGAGATTACCGAAAAAACCGCCGGCAAAATAGTGCTCGTTGCCGAATGCCGGGTTGAGTTCGAAGCGATAGTCGTTATTATCGATGAAGTATCCCGACGACATATTTTGAGCTTGTGCCAATGAAGCGCAGGCAGTAGCTGCTAAAATCAGGCACGCTTTCTTAATATTTGCATTCATGATAGTCTAAATTTACAATTCTTTAGTATAGTTGCCTGAAACTTTAGCTTTGATATTTTTGAGAGTGATGGTCTGCTTGGGAGTGAGAGCCTCTTCAGAGCCGGATTTGAGGACAGCCACATACTCAATACCGTCAAGGTGAGTTACGGTTCCTGTCATTGTCACGGTGACGGGCGAGTCAACAGCACCTGCCTCAACTGTAGCACCGCTGATTGTGACGCCGCTTATGCGGTTGCCGCTTTTATCGAGGGGATATGCTTTTACTTCAGCTGCGAGGGGAGTGCTGTTTGACACGTCGGCAGAAACAGTGATAGAAGTGATGGTGATAGCATCAACATCTTCGTCGTTCCAACCGTCTTCTTTGCCGGAATAAACGATAGTTGAGCCGTCGCCGAGAGCGAGGGGAGCAACAAAGTCGTACGAGCCGTTTACGCCAGAGATGGTGCGACCGAGTTCAAAGTCAACAACATCGCTTTCTACAATTTGCGGGTCGGTGAGCTCAATTTTGATAGATTCGGGAAGTTTTGCGTTGTCGGTGGTAGTGGGCACAGCAAGAATGTTGCCTAAGCCGGGGAATGAAACGCCGGTGAGGCTGTTTTTATATTTACTGTCAAGGATATTGAGGTCGGCAGCTGAAGTTTTGGGAGCGAGTACGAAATTGTACGGGCCGTCAACGCCTTTGTCATAGCCGATAGCGATAGGCTCAGCTGCAGCGTAAGTATAGTCGGGCACGTTAGGCAGACTAGGACGTTGAGCGGTGAGCTTCAAACCTGTTTGGCATTTGAGTTTGTCGCCTGCCACAGGGTTGTTTACCGACAGATAGATTTGCGGATTGGCAAGGAAGATGTTTGTGCCATAGTCGTCCAAGAAGTCGGGGATATTTGAAAGCGATATGGGGTTAACATTCATGCCGTCGAGAGCGTAGTGAATGCGGCCGCTGAATGAGTTGATATCGAGATCTTGAACATCGTATTTTGTGGTGATAGTCAACTTCTCGGGAACAGAGGCAGTGACTTTCGGAGTCAACACAAAGTAACCTGACAATACGGTAAATTCGCCGGGGATGTAGAGCGAATGAGTTTTGCCGTTGAAATCAATGCCGGCAGCTTCAAAATCGAATGCCGAAGCAGTGATAGTAATAGAGGCAGAGTTGCCAACGACATTAATTGTATTTACGCTCCAAATACCGGTTTTAGAGTCGTAAGAGCCATCGTTGGTGGTGGCAGTGAGGCCTTTCAAGAGTCGTATTTTGAGGTCTTTGATCACGGCTTTTGAAACAATATCAGTGAGGCCGGGGCTTTCGATAGAGAGGGTGAAGTTGAACGGTTTGGTTTTAGCCGAGGTGATATCAACTATCGACTCGTCAACGCTGTTAGTGTTGTAAGAGAATGTGCGACTAATCTCGGTGATATCGTAGTGCACATCTGGGATTGTTGTAGTAGCATTTGTTGATGCATTGGGCACCACTTGGCTAATGTAAGTTGTTGAGGGCTCAAGATTCGGATGGGCGATTGACACATCTTTAATGTAGATGGGGTCAGATTTAAAGCTACCGCTTTCGGTAAAGGCATAGAATGTCTTGCCGTTAAGATCAGTCACTTCGTGTATCTGATCACCTGCATCAAGCGAGAGGATTTCGCTAAGAGTAATGGCATCGATGTTGATAGGCAACGTTAAGTCTTTAACATTGACTTGAGTTGTTGTATCGACATCCGACAGGTCGTATTTGTCGTCCAAGCAACTTGTCACCAAAAGTAGAGCCGCACATGGCAACACCACTTTAAAAGCAATAGGTTTCATATAGAAGAAATATGTTAGTTATTATGTAATTTTTAAAGCAACTAATTCAAGAAAAAAAAGAGGAGCACTGCAAAATTATACAAATTTGCCTAATTTAACGATATTTTTTTGTTAAAAGTGCGATTTCTTGTCAAAAATATTGCATCGGAGCTGCATGGAGGCTAATTATGGTATAAAAAAAGAGTTGGCCATGTGGTCAACTCTCGTTTGCTGGTGACTCGTATAGGATTCAAACCTATAACCTTCTGATCCGTAGTCAGATGCTCTATTCAGTTGAGCTAACGAGCCAATCCGTATGTTTGTGACTCATACAGGATTCAAACCTGTAACCTTCTGATCCGTAGTCAGATGCTCTATTCAGTTGAGCTAATGAGCCAAAAGCCGTTATATTATTTGTGACTCGTATAGGATTCAAACCTATAACCTTCTGATCCGTAGTCAGATGCTCTATTCAGTTGAGCTAACGAGCCATATTCTTCGGCTTAGCGAGTGCAAAGTTACAACGTTTTTCTGAGTCCACCAAATATTTTGCCACTTATTTTGCAAGAATTTTAACATATAACTGACATTCAGTGCGTTAAAGTTGCAATATTTTTGGCACAATTGAAATGAGTGCAAAAAAGGGGAGAATGTAGTTGTTGAGTTGCGCAAATTTTGTAATTTTGTAACGTCAATACCGACAAAATAAAATAATGACTAAATCATGACAACTATCGAACAGTTGAAAAACAAAGTGCTAGACGGGCAAACATTGACCGCCGACGAGATTTATTGGTTAGTAGATGCACCCGACAAAGCAGCATTGCGCGACGCAGCAGCCGAAATCACCAAGAAATTTGTGAAACCGGTGTTTGAGTCGTGTTCAATTGTCAACGCTCGCTCGGGCAAATGCTCTGAAAACTGCAAATGGTGCGCACAATCGGCACACTACAATACCGGCTGCACCACTTACGACCTTATTTCGCGCGACGAATGCATGAAGGTTGCTCGCTATAACCGAGAACGCGGTGTGAAACGCTTCTCACTCGTCACCAGCGGACGTGCCGCAAAAGGCGCAGCGCTCGACAAACTGTGCGCCATACTCCGCGAGGTGAAAGAAGAAACAGGCATCGAAACATGTGCCTCACTGGGCTTGCTCAACGAAGAAGAGCTGCAAAAGCTTTGGGACACCGGTGCTCGTCACTATCACTGCAACTTGGAGACCGCTCCGTCATATTTTGAGAAATTATGCTCAACCCACACTATAGAAGATAAGCTCAACACCATCCGTGCCGCTCGCAAGATAGGCTTTAAAATCTGCTCTGGCGGCATCATTGGCATGGGCGAAACAGCTCACCAACGTGCCGAATTGGCAATCACACTGCGCGAAGCACAACCAGCATCAATACCCATCAACGTGCTCTGCCCCATCCCCGGCACTCCGCTTGCCGAGCAAGAGCCCATCAGCATTGATGACATCTTAGACACTATTGCAGTGTTCCGCTTTGCACACCCCACCGCCGAATTGCGTTTTGCCGGCGGCCGTGCACGCTTGCCCCGCGAAGCGCAGCTCGAAGCTATGCGCATAGGCATGAACGCCGGTGTGGTTGGCGACCTTCTCACCACTGTGGGTTCAACAATCGCCGAAGACAAAAAGCTTGTTGAAGAAGCAGGATACGAATTTTAAGCATCACACATAACTAACATCATAATGGAAATCACCAACGCCTTACGCAAGAGTGTGCGCGGCCTCAGCGAAGCCAAACATCGCCGTGAGCTCGGTCAGTTTGTGGCCGAGGGCACAAAATGCGTGCTCGACACCATCAACGCCTTCAGCTGCGAGATGCTGATAGCCACGCGACAGTGGGCCGAATGCCACGCCGACGCTTGCAAAGGGCGCGAAGTGATTGTTGCCAATCGCGCCGACTTTGAGCGCATGAGCAACATGAGCACCCCACCCCAGGTTATTGCCGTGTACAAAACACCGCAATATGAGCTTGACCTCAACAACCTCGGCGGTGAACTCGTTTTGGCTCTCGATCGGCTGCAAGACCCAGGCAACCTTGGCACAATAGTGCGTCTTGCCGACTGGATGGGCATACACACCATCCTTGCATCGACCGACACCGTTGACGTCTACAATCCAAAAGTTGTGCAAGCAACAATGGGGTCAATATCGCGAGTGAAGGTGCACTACGTTGACCTACCAGCCACGCTGCAACAGCTGCGCAACGCCGGCATGGAAGTGTATGGCACATTTCTTGACGGCAAGTCGCTATACGACGCACCGCTCAGCACAAGCGGCGTGATAGTGATGGGCAACGAGGGTAAAGGCATCAGCGACGAAGTGGCTCAAACCGTGAGTCGTCGTTTGCTAATACCCACATTTCCCGCCAACGCCGAGAGCGCCGAGTCGCTAAACGTAGCGACAGCAACGGCTATAACGGTGGCAGAATTCAGACGACAAACTCTCTCTTCACAAAATGGCAAAAGCTAAATATAAAACTATCTGGGGCTGCACAGCTTGCGGCAACACATCTCCCAAATGGGAAGGACGCTGTCCCGAGTGCGGCGAGTGGAACACTATGGTTGAAGAACGCGTGGCAGCGACATCAACCTCACGCTCGCCATCGCCCGTCAGCGGCACACAGAAAAGCATCCCCACCCCGGTGTCTCAAATCACCACCGGCGACGAAGCACGCATACGCATGCCGAGCAACGAGCTCAACCGCGTGCTTGGCGGCGGACTTGTGCCGGGCTCAATGGTGCTTATCGGCGGCGAACCGGGCATAGGCAAATCTACGCTCGTATTACAGAACACACTGTCAATCAAGAGCAAACGCATATTATATGTATCGGGCGAAGAAAGCGCCTCGCAAATCAAGATGCGTGCCGACCGCATTGGCAAAGGCAGCGACAATGTGTTTATAGTGTGCGAAACATCGCTCGAAAACATCTTTGAGCACATTGAAAGCGTGCAACCCGACATACTCATCATCGACTCAATACAGACCATAGCTTGCGACGCCATAGAGTCGTCAGCCGGCAGCATAAGCCAGGTGCGCGAATGTGCGGCACAACTGCTGCAATATGCCAAGCGCAACACCGTGCCGGTGATGCTCATCGGCCACATCAACAAAGAAGGCAGCCTTGCCGGACCGAAAGTGCTGGAGCATATTGTTGACGCCGTGCTGCAATTTGAGGGCGACAGCAAATATATGTATCGCATACTGCGAGCCATAAAAAATCGCTTTGGCAGCACCAGCGAGTTGGGCATATACGAGATGTGTCAACGCGGACTGCGCGAAGTGACAAATCCGTCGGAATTGCTGCTCACCCACAACGACGGTGAAGAATTGTCGGGCATGGCAATAGGCGTGACACTCGAAGGCATACGCCCGTTTCTGATTGAGGCTCAGGCACTGGTCAGCACAGCAGCCTACGGCACACCGCAGCGCTCGGTCACCGGCTTCGACAGCAAGCGCATGAACATGCTGCTTGCCGTGCTCGAAAAGCGCGTAGGCTTTAAGCTGGCTCAGAAAGACGTATTTCTCAACATCACCGGAGGCTTGCGCGTAAACGACCCCGCCATAGACCTTGGCGTGATTTGCGCCATACTATCAAGCAACGTAGACATGGCAGTGCCGAGCGGATGGTGCATGACCGGAGAAGTTGGATTATCGGGCGAAATACGTCCGGTGACGCGCATTGAGCAGCGCATTCTTGAGGCACAAAAGCTGGGTATGAGCGACATACTTGTGCCACGCGGCAACCTCAAAGGCATCGACCTTAAAAAGTTGACAATAAAAGTTCACGAAGTGGGAAAAGTGGAAGAAGCATTCCGCGCCATGTTCGGATAAAACATACATAACACACAATAAAAACAATACTTATGACCAACTCAAACACAAACGACGCACGCGCAAAGCTGATTTTGTCGGTAACCTTAGCCGTAGTGGTGGTAGTAGCCATTGCAATCGGACTTTTCATCGGCATACCATATTACAATGTATGGCAACAAGAAATGTCGGGCCGCGCCGAATTTGCCAAGGCAGAGCAAAACCGTAAAATCAAAATTGAAGAAGCTAAAGCTAATCTTGAAGCCGAAAAACTCAATGCGCAAGCCGAAATTGAACGCGCCAAAGGAGCAGCCGAAGCTATCCACATTGAGAATGGCAGCATCACTCCCACCTACATCCAATATCTTTGGGTGCGCCAACAATCAGACCTTGGCAACAAGACCGTTATCTACATTCCCACCGAGACAAATTTGCCCATTCTTGAGGCCAACCGCCAACCCGGCAAATAACACATCTCTACAATAAAGTTACAACGGACAGCCGACACAAAGCCGACTGTCCGTTTCTTATTTTATCTGATAGATAGATTGGGGACTGTTACAATAGGATTGTTGACCGGCAGCTGCGGGATTTCGGTTGAGTCGGCAACCACCTCAACGGCATAGCTCACAACGCCGATAGCAGCCGATTTGTCGTCGGCAAGGATGGGAGTCTCGATTTGCAAGAGATGCTGACCGACGGGCGTAGAGTCGTTGGTGACAATCTGAAACTTGTAGGGCTGCACAACGGCTGTGCCAAGGCGGAATGCATCCCAATAGTAAGTTGCCGACATCAGGGCGGCAGCCTTTCCTTTTTCGAGATTTGTGACAGTCACCGAGTCGATGGTGATAGTGTCGCCTTGCACCACAAACAGTGCGCCGTCAATAAATTTTGCGCCGCTAAACGACACATTAAGTTCAACGTCCGGTAAGTTTTCATCGTCATCGCACGAAGGAGCGACAAATGCTAATGGCAGAGCCAACAAGCATGCAAAGAGCAACTTTTTCATAAACAGTTTGTTTTTGGTTACTTAAATTTGGTGTTTTTATGGTTTTCAGCCTATAAACGCCAAGTCGCCAAAAAAGTTTATGAAAAAGCTGAATATTTGCTGTGTGCGGTCAATCGAGCATCAGCGGTAACATTGCACGCGATGTTGGGAGTTTGAAAATCTCGCCTATGCCTGCAGGGCTGAATAGTATTGTTGTGAGTGTGGCAATATCCGCCTCGAGCGTCACGCGCTGATCGGTGTCGAGAGAGTGCACACATTTGCCGCCATGCA
>CAZYNO010000030.1:0-5550 GCA_964648845.1 uncultured Bacteroides sp. | reverse complement strand
CGCACCACCACTTCTTTGCCGTTGCTCACAGCAAAAGCCATTGCGGCGATGGTGTTGTCGTCGGCATTGGCTATGGCTTTGACCACGCCGTTGTCGTGAGCATTGTCGGCGATAATGAGATCGAAATCGTGCTCGGAGTGGAGCACCGTAGCTTCGCGCAGCTGTTCGAGCTCGGCAAAGTCGTCGTATATCGGCTCAACCGACACAAAACCGTCAGATTTTTCAAACTTGTGGAGCGAGGTGTAGCGTTCGCAGTCCAAATAATATATGGTAGAGAAGCCGAAATGTTGATAGAAGCCGAAGAGGCCTTCGGTGGCAGGTATCAGCGAAATCAAGGCGTCACCGCGCTTGAACGAGGCAGCAAGGGCATCGTTCATAAGTTCGCTCATATATCCGTTGCCACGTTGATTTTTGTCGGTGGCAGCGCCCGAAATGTAAGCCATTGGCAACTGAGCTCTCTGAAATTTAAACAAATATTTTTGCAAGAGCAAGCAACTCACGGCTTTATCGCCTTTCGTCAACAGCATGGCTTCATCGTCTTTATAGATGAGGTCAAAAAACCGACGATTCCAACCGGGATTGTCGGCAAAGGCATTATAGTAAATGCGTCTTATTTGTTCTTTAATGGCATTCATGGTTGTGAAACATAACACAGCGAAAATAGCAGTTTTTCGGCAAATTTCAAGCATTTTGGGCAGTTTATTAGTATAATTTAACAACCGCCCGCAATCGTTGCTATGAGTGACATTTGCGGAGGGTGTTTAACATTTGTTTAGGGCTGCAAAAGGTCAAAATTTTGATATTCAGCATATTAGTCGTACCTTTGCAGCGATTTCAGATGTAAATCAGTGTCCATAGAGATGGCCACTCTGCCGAAAATCGGCAAAGCTTCACCCCTGCGTAGCCGTGTTGGCTTGGGCAGCTGAAGCTTGATTATGAACTCTAATTTTATGCAATGAAGAAAACTTTTTGGATAATTGCGTTTTTGTCAGTTCTGTTAACCACAACCTCGGGATTTAACGATAGCCGCTTTGGTGTGATGCCCGGCAATATCGCCCCGAAAATCGAGCTCCAAAACGGATTTTCGACTGTAGAATTATCACATTGCCGCGGCAAATATGTGCTACTTTCGTTTTGGTCGAGTGGTGACGCAAAATCACGTATGCTATGCAACAGTTATGATGCTTGGGTTAAAAGCAACGACCCTTCAAACAAGAAGGTAAGTTTGGTTGGCATCAATTTAGACGACAACAGCACACTGTTCTCGCAAATTGTAAAAGCCGACAATCTCAACGAAAAGACGCAATTTAACGTAAAAGGAACGAAAGCAGCTAAGATTAATTCTGATTATCACCTTACTGCAGGTTACGGCACTCTCCTTATCGGCCCCGACGGCCGCGTAATCGCCGCAAACCCCACCTCCGCTCAACTCTCCGAGCACATCACACTCGAATAGTCAAAACTATCACATCACTACTAATTATTAACACAGCAAGTTAGTATTAAAAAACAATGACAGCCGACACAGATTGCCGACTGTCATTGTTTTTTAATATCTAAGCTATTGCTTTATTTTGATTGCGTTTTGCGTTTAAATTCCTTTTTAGCTTTTTTGAGCTGTTTGGCAAATGCTTTGTTTGCATGCAAACGAGCCACAACGGCAGCTGCGGTGATGCGTCCGGCATCAACATCGCTGCGATAGTGGAAGCCGCAAATCACACGACTCTCGCCAATTTCGTAGCCGCGTTTGAGTATGGCATCCTGGTTTGCAGGATTGATTTCGGCAAGCACGAGAGCCACCGACCAGCCGATAGCTGTGTGTCCCGAAGGGTATGAGCCGTTGCCGCTGAGCCCGGCTTCGTGGTCGGGACGGCAGGTATGCTCTTTGAAGTGCACGTATGGACGAGCGCGTTTGTAGTAGTTTTTGGCGAGGCGTGTTGACAAGTCGCCGGCATCTTCGCGCATCGTAGAGAGAAGTTTATAGAGTTGCGGAGTGTTTTGCTTTGAAATCTCCATGCCAAAAGCCTCAGACAAAGCATTAGCCACGCCTGCAGCATCAATATCGGCATCGGAGGCAGCGAGCTCGCCGCGAGGGGTGTCGCGTTGCTGTTTGCCCCACTCGTACCAGATAGAGTCGTTGGCAAATTTTTCGGAGCCGAAAGCCGGAGGAGGCGGCAAGATATTGACGCTGTTAGCCACCTGGTCGAGGTCGAGATATGTTTCGCGATGAGTGCCACGATCTTTAGCGCTGACAGCGAGAGCTACGAGCAACATGGCCGAGAGGATATACTTTTTTTTCATCTGCTTAGTGTTTTAAAAGATTGGTATGGTAAATACGATATGCAAATATAATTGTTTCGGCGCGAACAACCAAAAAGTTTTCGAATTGCCGAAAAATTAATTTATAAATTATGTTGATAGAGTTGGGATTTTGGTAATGTGGCTTGTGTTATTCGCAATTTATTTATAATTTTGCACCTTGATAAAAAAACAACAAAAGATACAATGAAAATTGTAAGAACTGTTACAGAACTTGAAAATCTGACCGCTGCAGCGCGCGCTGTTGGCAAGACAATAGGACTTGTGCCCACTATGGGCGCTCTGCACAACGGCCACGTGTCGCTCATGAAGCGTGCCCGTGCCGAAAACGACATTGTTGTGGCAAGTGTATTTGTAAATCCCACTCAATTTAACAATGCCACCGACTTGCAAACATATCCCCGCACCGAAGAGGCCGACTGCGAAAAGCTCACCGCTGCAGGCGTTGACTACGCATTTATTCCCTCGGTAGAGGAGGTTTATCCCGAGCCCGACACCCGCGTATTTGACCTCGGACCGGTAGCCGAAGTGATGGAAGGCGCAATGCGTCCGGGACACTTCAACGGCGTAGCTCAGATAGTTAGCAAGCTCTTCAAATGGGCAAACCCCACTCGCGCTTACTTTGGCGAGAAAGACTTTCAACAAATTGCCGTAATACGCCGCATGGCGCAAATAGAAGGCTTCAACGACCTGACAATTGTAGCTTGCCCGATAGTGCGCGAAGCCGACGGCCTAGCTCTCAGCAGCCGCAACGTGCGTCTCAGCGCCGAACTGCGTGCCAAAGCTCCCGCCATCCACCAAACATTGGTTGAAAGCCTGGCATACGCAAAAAATCACAGTGTAGCAGAGACTCAAAAGTTTGTCACCGACAAGCTCAACAGCATTGACGATATGGAAGTTGAGTACTACACAATAGCCAATCCGCTCACAATGCAAGCCATCAGCAATTGGACAGATGCCGAAAATCCCGTTGGCTGCATCACCGTATATTGCGGAGAAGTTCGCCTCATAGACAACATCACATATAAGTAATAACCAAAGCTCAACACAACAACAATGAATGTTGAAGTAGTAAAAAGCAAAATACACCGCGTCACCGTGACCGAGGCTCGTCTCGACTATATCGGAAGCATAACCATAGACCAAGACTTGCTCGACGCAGCAAACATACTTGTTGGCGAACGCGTATATATTGTAAACAACAATAATGGCGAACGTCTCGACACCTACACCATCGCCGGCCCCCGCGGCTCGGGCGTGGTTTGTCTGAATGGTGCGGCAGCGCGCAAAGTGCAACCCGGTGATATTGTTATCATCATGAGCTATGCGTCAATGCCTTTTGAAGAGGCCAAGACATTTAAGCCGGCGGTTATTTTCCCCGACACGGCAACAAATAAACTCGTAAAATAAAAAAATAAAACCCCGACTATAAAACATGTTTGAAAAGCTCAGTGACCGCCTTGAACGAAGTTTTAAAATTCTCAAAGGACAAGGCAAAATAACAGAAATCAACGTAGCCGAAACGCTCAAAGATGTGCGCAAAGCACTCATTGAAGCCGACGTAAACTACAAAGTAGCAAAGTCGTTTGTTGACACTGTGAAACAAAAGGCCCTGGGCCAAAACGTGCTCACCGCCATCAAGCCCAACGAGTTGATGGTGAAAATTGTGCACGACGAAATGGCAACCCTCATGGGTGGCGAAGCTGCTCCGCTCAACACCAAAGGCAAGCCCACCGTGATACTTATGTCGGGTCTTCAAGGTTCAGGTAAAACCACTTTCACCGCCAAACTTGCCAAGAAGCTGAAAAGCGAGCAAGCCATGCGCCCGTTGTTGGTGGCTTGCGACGTGTATCGCCCCGCAGCTATCGACCAATTGAAAGTGCTCGCCGAGAAGATTGAAGTGGCAGTATATACCGAAGACGGCAATAAAAATCCGGTAGAAATTGCTAAAAACGCTATAAGCTTTGCAAAGCAAAACAATCACGACCTTGTGATTGTCGACACCGCCGGTCGCTTGGCTGTTGACGAGCAAATGATGGACGAGATTGAAGCTATCAAAAACGCTATCAATCCCACCGAAATTCTCTTCGTGGTTGATGCCATGACCGGTCAAGACGCTGTGAATACCGCCAAAGCATTCAACGACCGTCTCGACTTCACCGGTGTTGTTCTCACCAAGCTCGATGGTGACACTCGCGGTGGTGCTGCATTGTCAATTCGCACCGTAGTGACCAAGCCCATCAAGTTTGTTGGTACAGGCGAAACTATCGAGGGCATCGACGTGTTCCACCCCAACCGTATGGCTGACCGCATTTTGGGCATGGGCGATATCGTGTCACTCGTAGAAAAAGCACAAGCACAATTCGACGAAAAGCAAGCTAAAGAACTTGAAGAAAAACTGCGCAAAAACAAGTTTGACTTCGACGACTTTATGAAGCAAATACAGCAAATCAAGAAGATGGGTAACATCAAAGATTTGGCTGCCATGATACCCGGTGTTGGCAAAGCTATCAAAGATATTGATATCGACAACAGCGCATTCAAAAACATCGAGGCTATCATCAACTCAATGACTCCGTATGAGCGTCACAATCCCGAGGTTATCAACCCCAGCCGCCGCAAGCGCATTGCTGCCGGTTCGGGCACAACCTTGCAAGAGGTGAACCGTCTCATCAAACAGTTTGAAGACATGCGCAAAGCCATGAAGCATCTCTCGGGCGCAATGAAAAACCCCGCCGCCATGATGAGCCAAATGCGACAAATGCGCAAAAATATGAGATAAAAATATGCATCTCCTCTTCTGTCTTCTTTTCAACCTGATAGCAATGTTGTTTCCGGAGCCGGAAGCAACATTGGTGTTTTGTGGCGACGCAATGCAACACCAATCGCAACTCGATGCCGCACACCGCACAGGCAACACTTACGACTACAGCAATTGCTTTGCCGACGTTGCCGACTGGGTGTCGGCTGCCGACTATGCCGTGGTAAATCTTGAGACGTCGCTCGGCGGCAAAGGTTACACCGGATATCCTTGCTTCTGTTCGCCCGACAGCTATGCCATTGCGCTCAAAGATGCCGGATTCGACTTGTTTCTCGACGCCAACAACCACACGCTCGACCGCCGCGACAATGGCTTGCGCCGCACCGTCACCGTGCTCGACAGCCTGCACGTTGACCACATCGGCACATACGCCAATGCCTCGGAGCGCAGCAAACGTCTCCCGCTAATCA
>CAZYNO010000029.1:0-16371 GCA_964648845.1 uncultured Bacteroides sp. | reverse complement strand
ATACCCCGCACAAAAAGGCAGACTCACCCCCGAGCCTGCCTTTTTTGTGCGTTTTTGCCTCCCGCTCCTTGCACCACTTAAAAATATTTTCTACCTTTACATCCAAATGCTTCTTAACCCTATAACTCATGAAACAGAAGATATTAGCCTTATCGCTCGCGGCACTATCGCTCGCCACCCTTTCAGCTCAAAAACTCAATTCAGGTTATGTTGAGTGGCCGAACACTATGGCGTTGCCGACCTATGTAAATGATTTTAAAAATGGCAACCTTAAACTTGAAGACGAAAACTTCTTCATCTCGCGTGTTGCGCCAAAGGTGCGCTTCACAAATGTTGCAACACAAGTAAATAAATCGCTGACCGACAGCAACAGCAAGCGTCTTTGTTTGTGGCTGCCGGTGACGACAGCATACGAAAACAAATACAACCTCAACGCACTCCCCAACTCAGTGTTCGACTCTGAGGTGTTCTCGGTGTGGAGCTACGTTGACGTCTACGGCGACTGGACTTCACCCCACGGTTGGGTGCCCGGCAACTTTGCCGACGTTGCTCACAAAAACGGCGTGGCAGTTTCGGGCGTAGCTAATATTCCCAACGCATCAATATCAGGCAAAGAGTGGGGCACAGCTCTAACCGATCAGATTGCTCTTGATAGCAACGACTTGGGTAACTTCTTGTGGTATCACGGTGTTGACGGCCTTGGCTACAACTCTGAGTTTTCAGGCTTTGGTTCATCAAACATGCAATTGCTCACTCAGCAACACGAAGATATAATCTCATATCTCACAGCTAAAGGCAATCCGGTTCCTGAAAATATTTGGTATGATGCAACAAATATTAACGGTAGTTTAAATTACGACTCCGGTTTGAATGCCTACAACTTTCCTATGTTGGCGAGTGCAGATGGCACAAAACGTCGTGCTTCGCTCTTCACCGACTACAACTGGACAGGTCTGTTGGCAAATATCAAGTCTTATGCTGAGAAGAACGGCGCAAATCCCCTCTACGTTTATGCCGGAATGAATATGAAAGGCAGTGAGCCCTCGAGTGGTGAGTCATATCCAAATCTACAAAACTATAACATCTCAATGGGCTATTGGGGCGCGCAAGAATATAATATGTTCTGGCTCAACCGCACAGCCAACGGTTCAAACCCATTGACAGCTCAATCGACATATATTTACGACACTGAGCGCTTCTTTACCAATGCTGCACAAAATCCTGCAGTTAGCTTTGATGTTTATACCCAACGCAACCACTATCCAACGAATAAATTTTTCGGCATCTCTAAGTTTAAACGCGCAGAGTCAACTCTTTGCTGGGACCTCGGCACCGAGCCGTTCATCACCTACTTCAATATGGGCAACGGTCAATTCTTCAACTGGATGGGCGAGCGCGTGAGTAACAACAGCTGGTATAATATTGGCATACAAGACTACATGCCAACTTGGCGCTACTGGTGGACTCCCACGCTCATGGCTGCTTCAGTTGAGGCTGCCGGCGTTGGCATGACTGCTACTCCAATTTGGACCGATGCATACTTCGGAGGCTCGTGCTTGCAAATCAAAGGCACGTCGAACGAGGCATATTTGCAACTCTTCAAAACAAAATTCAAACTGCAAAGCGGCGACGTTATCACCGTCAAGTATAAACTCGTTTCCGGTAGCATAAACAAGCTATCACTCGTTGCCACCGCCGAAGGAGCCGAGACATCGCCTGTGAGTGAGGGTAACTTCACTATATCTGATGCTGCAACAGCAACACTTAAATCAGGTTCAAAATGGCAAACTGCAACATTTGAACTTAGTGACGCAACAATCTCGCAAATGTCAGACAATCCGCTTGCTCTCCTTGCGCTACACTTCGTTGGCGCTAAAAACGTTGAGATGCTTCTTGGCGAGGTGAGCATTGTTCGTCCCGATGTCACTTCTTTCACTCCGGCAGCTCCGAAGCTATCGTTGGCAAAAGTGCTCGCAAACAACTATAAGGGAGTTGACGGCAAGATTATCTTCAGTATGGACTCGAACAAAACAGATGGTCCCGTTTACAACCTCGACGTCAAAACCTCAATGTTCAAGCTCTATGCTCGCGAAGAAGGCGGCGATACCAAATTTATGGGTGCAACGACCTCGTGGGCGGGCTTGCTGTTTGGCTGTCCGTTCGACCCGATGTCGACCAAGAAAGTGCAATTCGGTGTCAGCGCCGTGAGCCTTGATATGAAGAGCGAGAGCGAAATTGTTTGGAGCGAGCTCATGGATAAAGGCGAGTATGTGATGAACGATGGCTTTGCTATCGACAAGAGCGTGATTAAGCCCAACGAAGAATTTACTGTAGGCTACGATGACCCCAAGCATGAGGCTTCGACGTGGACACTTTACGACAATGCTCATAACAAAGTCTTTGAAGGTTCGGGCACAAGCTTCACCACGAGCTTGGCGAAAGTTGGCGGCTACGACCTCGTCGTTGACGAAGGTACCGACAACGAAAGCACCTATAAATATTATGTGCAAATATCGGGTGAGTCGGTTGGCGCACTGCCCGAGATTTATACCCTTGCTATTGACGGCAACAAAGTTACGTCCGACAACGACGACGTTGAGCTGACTATCATCGAAAATGTCGGCGCAACAAAGCCCGTGACCGTGAGCTACACCGGACGCGCTGCCGACGGCACGGCATCGAGCGGCACCAAACTGGAAAAAATCAAAGTAGGCTGCTACATGGGCGATCTCGGCTTGCAGGACAAGCAATCGTTCTCTGTGGCTTATTGGGTGAAATACGATGACTTTGGCACCGGCGGTTGGTCGCTCTTCGACATCAGCGACTGGTCTACATCTTGGCCGTTATCAAGATGGGGATGGTGTTGGATGCAAGGCAATGCCGACGGCACTCTCAAGGCGTATGGTATTCGCACAGGCAAGTCTAGTCCCTATATACAAGAAATGAATTATACTTTCCCGGATGCAAAATTCAATTTGAACCAATGGACTCATGTGGTTTTGACCTTTGAATACGATCCAAACGACTCAAGCAAGATACGTTCTATGCTATATATCAACGGCGTGCGTCAAGAGTCAACGTGGAGTCAAGGTAGTGACAGCAGTACGAGCGGCACCACCGAGACTTACTGCGCAAAAAACTACGCATTTGCGACCACCGACTTGCTTTCGGTAGGCGGATTTGGCTACGCGGGTGGCGCTGCATCCGGTACGGTTGACGACTTCCAGGTTTGGAGCAAGGCAATGACTCAAGACGATGTTAACACTTCGCTTGCCGGCCTCGACCCCAACAATCTGCCCGCCGATGTGCTCTGCTATTGGGACTTTGAAAGCGCTCCCTCTATTCAAGAGACCGGCAGCAATAAGTATGCCTATGCATCGGTAGGCGCCAAACCCGATGTGGCTCTTTGGCATTTTCATTTCGACGAAAATCCGGGTTGTGGCGACACTCATTATATAACCTATTATGACCACGAAAGCGCTACGGGCTGTCCGTTTGTATCCGGCACAAGCATCAAGATTGAGACTACGCCCAAGTGGACAGCTTCAGCCGGCGAGGTGAGCGATGCAAAAGGCAACGGCGAGGCAGGCTCGGCAAATGTGGCATTTAAAGCTGCAGGCGACTATACACTCACACTCACGGTGTCAAATAGCTACGGCGCAGCCACTGCCGAATACCCCGTATTTAAAGTTAGCGGCGAAGGCGCAGGCGTGCAAGATGTGCTTGCCGACGGCGACGTTGTGGCATATACCGATGCCGACGCTATCTTTGTGCAAGTTGAGCAAGACGGACAATATGTGCTCACCGTCTACGACATGCAAGGCCGCGTAGTCACAGCTCGCGCTGCAACTCTCGAAGCCGGACAACTCATGCAAGTAAAAGCCAACAACGGCTCATACATCGTGAAGGTGCGCAAAGACGGCAAAGAGCTCCGCGCCATCAAACTCCTCAAGAAATAACACCCCCGCATACCCCGCACAAAAAGGCAGACTCACCCCCGAGCCTGCCTTTTTTGTGCGTTTTGTCTTATTGTTGGCGATTATGCCAAAAAAAGCGAATAAATTAGTGGTTATATAAAATTTATTTATAACTTTGCATATTGGTATCATACCGAACAAAACTTAACCCATCACTTATAAGCTCTATTAACCATAATAATTAAAACAAGCCAAAAAGGCTTCCTCACCATATAATGAGAGTTAAAATACACCACGAAGGCACAAACATACTGATAGTTTCACTATTGGTAGTGCTCCTTATAAATGTGCCACTTTGGTTGTGGGTGCGTCCCTTCACCGTTCCTATCATTTCGACGGTGATTTTCGGCGTGCTCTACTCGCTCCTTGCCAACTTCTTCCGCTCGCCCCGCCGCAACTTCATCGGCGAGCGCAAAAATGCCGTTGTGTCGAGTGCCGATGGCAAAGTGGTTGTTGTTGAAGAGGTTTACGAGCCCGAATACCTTAAATGCCAATGCATCCAAGTTTCAGTGTTTATGAGCATCCTCAACGTGCACGCCAACTGGTTTCCCGTTGACGGCGAAGTGCTCTTCACCAAACATCATCCCGGCCGCTACATGGCAGCCTGGCTGCCCAAGTCGAGCACCGAAAACGAGCGCTCAACAGTGGCAATACGTACCACCGGCGGCCAACAAGTGCTCATGCGCCAAGTTGCCGGCGCCATGGCCCGCCGCATAGTCACTTACGCACATCCCGGCGTTGAAGCCTCGATTGAAGACCACATGGGCTTCATTAAATTCGGCTCGCGCATTGACTTATACTTGCCATTAGGCACAGAAATATTTGTGAACGTGGGCGACACCACCACCGGCGGCGTCACTCAAATCGGCGTGCTTCACCCCGAGAAATAAATATCGCAACACCCGAGAACTATGGCTAACAAAATAGTATCGCAAATTCCAAACACAATAACCTGTCTCAACCTGCTGTCAGGCTGCTTGGCTATAATCATGGCTTTTAAATGCTACGAGCCAGTTGGCGCCCTGCAAGGCTGGCAATGGACCTGCATATTCATCGGCGCAGCCGCTATCTTCGACTTTTGCGACGGCGCTGCTGCCCGACTGCTCAAAGCCTACAGCAAAATCGGTGCCGAGCTCGACTCGCTTGCCGACCTTGTGAGCTTTGGTGTGGCCCCATCGTTCATGATTTTCAACATCATGCAACACTACGGCGACAGCGTGTTGTGCTATGCCGCACTCCTCGTGGCAGTGTTCGGCGCCCTGCGCTTGGCACGCTTCAACGTTTACGACACCGGCTCAACAACATTCCGCGGCCTTCCCATACCCTCGGCAGCTATCTTCTTGATAGGTTTGGCAGGATGGGTTGCCTCGCACGGCTATCCCGGCGGCGTGCCCATGACCATACTCTCGCTGCTCACAGCCTTTGCTATGGTTGGCAACTTCACCATGTTCTCCCTCAAGTTTAAAAACTTCAATATAAACGAGAACTTCCGCCGCTACGTGTTGCTCTTTGTTGCCGTGATGTTCTTCATCAGCTACGGCATCAGCGGATTTGGCTGGACCATAGTGTTCTACCTTGTGCTCTCGTTGCTCACTCCCCGCAAAGACCGATAAAATCGCGGTGGGGTAGGCTTTAGCCCTTTATCTCTCTTAAAAATTGACGCAATATGGATTTCATTCTCATAATATTACTCTTTTTGTTTGTATATCTGGTCATCGTTCCGTTGTTCAGATTAGGCTCAGCCGTGCACAGAGTGCGCAAGCAGACACGCAGCTTCTTCGACGGCATCAACAATGCCGGAGCACGTCAGCCGCAATCGCCGCAGCCCGAGCCTCGCAAAAAGAAATTTGACTCTACCGACGGCGAATATGTAGACTTTGAAGAAATTGCCGCAGACCCCGCAGAAAATCCTGCGCAACAAACAGCCTCGCACGGTGACTACTCTAACTCAAGCCAGATAGAAGACGCCGAGTGGGAAGACGTTTAATCGCCACAACAACACGCTCTTACATATAATACCGCTAATGCTTGCTAATGTGTGCAAACATTCCTTAATTTATTAGGTTATAGCTTTTTTCATGCTTAAATTTGCCATGTCCTAATCAAAAACCCTTGAACTATGATTCGTACACTTCTCCTAAAATCACCACTTGATGAAACCCCTCAAAACAATCTCCGTAAACCATAAACGCGTTGACGCTCGTTGACGTGCTACTGCTGCTGTGCTCTCATCAGAGATGCTCCGCAATTGTGACATCAATGTTGAGTGAAAACTATCAAGAATACTCATTGATGTTTGATTGTGTTGGCCCGCAGTGATGCGCCGCCTTCGCATGGTTATATATCTATCTACTGCAAAGCAATATAAGTTATAGTGATTCATGGGTGCACCTGCCAGCGATGGTCGGTGCACTTTTTGCATCAACGGCGGGATGTAAATTTGCTACAAATATGTTACATGACAAAACAAAAAACATGTTTTACAACATTTATTTAAAAAAATTGCAAATACTCTTGCGATTTCTGTATTTTTTTTATAGATTTGCGATGTTTTCTTACGTAAAAGATACTCGTAACTAAATAAACCATATATACTGTCACAAATAAAACCTAATTACATGAGAAAGCTGTTCATGCTTATGGCGTGTTTGCTTAGTATAGCTCTCACTGCCGGTGCACAGATTAGCAAGGTTACAGGTTTGGTTTTGTCAGCTGAAGACAATGAACCGATCCTGGGTGCTTCCGTGCGCATTAAGGGACACAAAACAGGTGTTGCGACTGACGTTGACGGTCGCTTTGTGCTCTCAGGCCTAAGTAGTAATGACAAAGAAATTGAAGTTTCTTACATCGGCTGCGAGACACAGTATGTTAAAGTTGCCCCCGAGATTACAGTCTACCTCAAAGCCCAACAAGAAACAATGGAAGAACTCATTGTGGTGGCTTTCGGTAAACAAAAACGCGAATCGTTCACCGGTTCGGCAAGTGTAGTAAGCTCTGCCCAACTAACCATGCAGCAGAGCGCAAACCCTCTTGAAGCCCTCAACGGCCGTGTTGCCGGTATGCAAATGACCGACTCTAACAGTCTCTCGGGCGACCCCACAATCCGCGTGCGTGGCACAAGCTCACTCAATGCCGGTAACAGCCCTCTCATCGTTGTTGACGGTATGCCCTACAACGGCTTCATGAACGATATCAACGTCAACGATATCGAAAACATCACCGTACTCAAAGATGCTGCTTCAAATGCACTTTACGGTGCTCGCGGTGCTAACGGTGTTATCCTCATCACCACCAAAAACGGTAAACGCGGAGCAACAAAAGTTACAGCCGAAGCCAAATGGGGCGTAAACACCAACGGCCGCATCGAATACAACACCATCGACAACCCCGGTGAATATTACGAAGCTGCCTATCTCGGCTACAAAAACTACTACATGGCTCAAGGTCAAACCGAGTCGCAAGCCCACATCAGTGCAAACACAATCCTCACCGCCCCCTACACCCAAGGCGGTCTCGGATATAACGTTTACACCGTGCCCAACGGCCAATACCTCATCGGCACAAACGGCAAACTCAACCCCAATGCCACACTCGGCAACCGCGTGGCCTACAACAACCAAATCTACACCCTCTATCCCGATGATTGGTTGAAAGAAGGCACTCGCAACGGGTTCAAACAAGAATACAACCTCAGCCTCACCGGCGGTAACGACCAATTCCGCATGTTTGCCAGCTTGGGCTACCTCGACGAAGACGGCCTCAGCTACGGCTCCGACTTGCAACGCTACACCGCTCGCCTAAAAACCGAATATCAAGCATACAAATGGTTGCGCGTAGGTGCCAACGCTTCATACATCCACAAAGCCACAAACGACCTTTCGTCAGTGTTTGGCGTGGCTTACACCATTGCTCCTATCTATCCCCTCTACGTTCGCGATGCCGAAGGCAACATCATGACTGATGCTAACGGCAAAGTTTACGACTATGGCGAATATAACAATGCCGGTTTGCAACGTGCTGCCGAGAAAAATAGCAACTCAATTCAGTCAGACCAACTTGATGTCTACAAATGCGTGAGCAACGCATTCAACATCAACGGCTTTGCTACAGCCGACATCTGGGATGGCCTCGCTTTGACAGTAAACGGCAACGTCTACATCACCGAATATCGCTACAACTCGGCTGCTAACCCCTACTACGGCTACAACAGCAGCACCGGCGGTACTGTTGACGTTTACCACTATCGCAACACCGACTCAAACTTCCAACAGCTTCTCAACTACAACAAACAATTCGGACACCACAACGTGTCGGCTTTGTTGGGTCACGAATATAGCCGCACATCAAGCACAAGCTTGTATGGCGAGCGCTCAAAAGTTGCTATGTACACCCAAAACATTGAACTTAGCGGTTCAATTGTCGACAAGACTATGGGCAGTACAACTACTCTCTACAACGTTGAAGGTTTCTTCTTCCGCGGTCAATACGACTACGACAGCAAATACTTCGGCTCTGTTTCTTATCGCCGCGACGGTTCAAGCCGCTTCGCTAAAGAACACCGTTGGGGTGACTTCTGGAGCCTCGGTGGCGCTTACATCATCAGCCGCGAAGATTGGTTCCCCAAGAGCAACGCTATCAACGTGTTGAAACTTAAAGCTTCATACGGTGAGCAAGGTAACGACAACATCGGTAACTACCGCTACACCGACACTTACTCAATCAGCAATACCGACAACGAGGTTGCTTACGTGTTCTCAACCAAGGGTAACAAAAACATCACTTGGGAAACAGTTGGTTCGCTCAACGTTGGTGTTGAATTCGAATTGTTCAAATCGCGCTTGCGCGGCGGCATCGAATACTACGACCGCATGACAAAAGACATGCTGATGTGGTTCTCGTCACCCTATTCTGTAGGTTACGGCGGCTACTACTCAAACGTTGGCGATATGTCAAACCGCGGTGTTGAGGTTGAACTCTCAGCCGACATCTTCAAGTCACAAAACTTCTCGTGGACCATAGATGCTAACCTCGCTTGGCAACGCAACCGCGTGACCAAACTCCCCGAAGAAAGCCGCAAATACACCATGGACGGCCACGACGGCTTCCTCAACGGATATTTCTACGTTGGTGAAGGTCTTCCCGTCAGCACTTGGTACCTCAAAGAATTTGCAGGCCTTGCCGACGACGGTCAAGCTCTCTACTATATAACCAATGCCGACGGCACTCGCTCGGCAACCACCGACTATTCAAATGCCGACTACTACCTTTGCGGCTCGGCACTTCCCGATGTGCTCGGCGGTTTCAGCACCTCATTCAAAATCTATGGTTTTGATGTTTCTGCCAACTTCAACTACTCGCTCGGCGGTTTGAAATTCGACCAAGGTTATGCATCGCTCATGACTCCGGGTTGGACAACACTCACCGGTAACGCTTGGCACCGCGACATCTTCAACTCATGGAGCCCCACAAACACCGATAGCACCATTCCTCGTTGGAACTACAACGACCAATATGGTACAACCTACTCAAGCCAATTCCTCACCAGCGCTTCTTACTTGACCTTCAAGAACATCACCGTTGGCTACACTCTCCCACGCAAATGGACAAACAAGATGAAGATGGACTCTATGCGTGTCTACCTCACCGGCGAAAATCTCTACTACTGGAGCAAACGCAAAGGTTTCGACCCGCGTGCCGACTTGCAGTGGGGTGGCAAAGGCGCTTACTCTCCAATTCGCTCTTTCGTAGGCGGTTTAACTGTTAATTTCTAAGTCACACACCTAAAACCAAGAATATAAAATGAAAAGTTCATATATAAAACTGCTTGGCGGTGCTGCTTGCTTGGGCTTGGCTATGTCAATGACCTCGTGCTTGGAAGAAACTTTCCCAAATAGTGGCACGGCTTTAGATTCGCAAGTGGCAAGTGACCTTGGCGCTCTCGCTAACGGTATGCCGGCTTACTTCAATTCATATTCTACATCGAGCTCGTACGACTACGGCGACTGTGGTTGGCCTTGCTTGATGATGAACCGCGACGCTATGCTCGCCGAAATGCCCGTTTATAAAATCGGTTACGACTACTTCATGTATTTTGCCGAGCAAGACTATCTGGGCGACTGGTTGCTGCAATCGCTCATTTGGTATCGCTACTACTACCTCATTCGCAAAGCCGACCTCGTGCTCTCTGCTGCTGAAGCTGCTTCTACTGAAGGCGACTCGTCGAACGACGAATATCTCGGCGATGCCTACAACTTCCGCGCTATGGCGTATGAAGAGCTTGCTGCAACTTACGAATATCGCAAGACTAACACCGCACTCGATGATTGGGCTACCACCAACAACATTTGGAACCTCACAGTGCCTATCGTCACTGAGAAAACCGGCGAAGACGAGGCTCGCAACAATCCGCGTGCTCCCTTCTACAAAATGTATCGTTTCATCATGAACGACCTCAACCGCGCTGAGGAATATCTTGCCGACGTAACATCTGCATCAGCAGGTAAAACTCACACTTGCCTCGGCGTGACCTACGGTTTGAAAGCTCGTCTCTGGCTCACATTGGCCACGCGCTTCCAAAACCATGCCGACGACCTTGCCAAGCAAGTTGCTGCCGAAGCCGACTACGAAGAATACGACAAACTCGGCATCACTTCAGCCCTCGAGTGCTATCAAAACGCTCAAAAATATGCACGCATGGCCATCAACCAAGGCTTCTCACCTCTCACCAAATCGCAATGGTTTGACCCCAAGACCGGTTTCAACACTCCCAACCAGTCGTGGATGTGGTGCATCAGCATCTCGTCAAGCGACCCCTTGGCAAGCCTCGAATGGCGCTCATTCATGTCGTACATCTCACCCGAAGCTCTGTGGGGCATCGCTTCTTACACCTACGAAGCTTATCGTATGATTGACGCCAACCTCTACAAGAGCATTCAAAGCGACGACTGGCGCAAAAACACCTGGATTGCTCCCGGTGATGCCGCCAACGAAACCGCCTACAACAACAAATATGCTTCAGGCACAAACCTCGACTTTAGCACTTGGAGCAAATATGTTGACTATACCAGCTTCAAATTCCACCCCGCAGCAGGCGAAACCGAAAACTCTGCTACAGGTATTGCAGTGTCAATCCCCTTGATGCGCGTCGAAGAAATGTACTTCATCGAGATGGAAGCCAAAATCTTCACCGAAGGCGTAACTGCCGGTGTTGCCGCTCTCAACGACTTCATGAACACTTATCGCACCGACAATGCCGGTTACTCTTGCAAGGAAACCGAAATCAATACGGCTATCGAAGAAATGTTCAACCAGAAACGTATCGAATTCTGGGGCGAAGGTATTGTTTACTTCGACTATCGTCGCCTCGAGCACTCAATCAAGCGTAGATATGACGGCACAAACCACCAAGAGCTCTATCAATGGAACTCTTACGACGGCTACACCGCTCCCTACACCATTTACTACATCCCCGAGAGCGAACGCAACCTCAATCCCGGCTGTGTGCTCAATCCCGACCCGTCAAACGCTCTTCCCTCAGAACTCTAACCAATATAAAGAATTACGATTATGAAAAAATTCATATATACATTAGTTGCCGCTTGCGCAATGCTGGGATTCACAGCTTGCGGTGACGACGACGATTGGAAACCCGGCGATGCCGACAGTGCCGATAGTCCCGGTGTCTTCTTTGCCGACGACAACTCGTTCGCTTTCCAATTTGAGAGCGGCCTCGAAACTCCGGCAATGTCTATTCACCTCAAACGTTTGAATGCCGAAAATGCAGTGACCGTGCCTCTGACTTCAGTCGTTGACGACGAGCATATCAAAGTGCCCGAGTCGGTTGAATTTGCTGCCGGCCAAACCGATGCATACATCATTGTTAATGCTACAGGCATCCCCGAGCGCACTACCTACAATATGCAAATCTCAGTGCCCGAAGCTTACCGCACTGTCTACGGTCAAGGTTCTGATGTGTATAACGGCACTGTAGTTATTGTCGCATGGATTGATATTGACACCAATTTCAAATACAAATACTGCGACGGTAATAACAAAGATTTGTATACTGCCGGCTACGGCACATTGTCGTTCCTTGCCGGTACCAATAAGTATAAGCTTTCAAACTTCATGGACTCGGGCATGGACTTTATGTTTGAACTTGACTCAACTCAAAGCGGTTGCAGCACTTATTTTATCGGCATCAATCCGCTCACAAACTATCTTGCCACAGGCAATGATTACGATTGCTGGTATTTTTATGACACAGATAAGGGCGACTATCCAAGTTGGTCAATAGACGACAAGCAGATTAAGTACTTCTATGCTTATGGCGTTGGTTATTCGTACATACACTTCAGAGATGTTACTGATCCGGACGATAATACAGACTACGGCTGCTTCTCGGGTTATTTCTGCGAATACAGCGACACTGAGTCGGACGGCGAGTATTGGGTATGGACTTATGTTTGGTGCTACTTTGATGTGCCCGACGATCTCCGCGATCAAATCAGTTATAAAAAGTAATTTAGGCTATGAAACTATATAAATTATTCAGTTTCGCATTGGGCATCGCAATGATGCCGATGCTCGCAGCTTGCGACGACAACGAAGAGGATATTGTTAAAACTCCTCTCGACGCGCCGGTGATAACTTCTCAAGCCACTTTCAAGTCGCTTGAATGTTCGTGGAAACCCATTGACGGCGCCGTAAAATATGGCTACGAACTTAAAGACGGCAATGGCTTGCTAATCGTTCGTGACGTGACACAAGAAACAAGTGTCGCTTTCAACGACCTCAGCGCATCAACCGACTATGTTTTCAGCGTTTGGGCTTATGGCGCTTACGAGTCGACTAACGGCACTTCTGCTACTAACTCTTTTGACTTGCGCACAAAAGACCTCACCAAACTTGCTACTCCGCAAATCTCAATCACCCAGCCGCGCTACAACAGCGTGCAAATCACCTGGAATGAGGTTGAAGGTGCCGAGAGCTACAGCTACTCAGTGCTTAACCCCAATGGTATTACAATCTATGGCGGAACTACCACTGACACCTCGTTGAGCTACAGCGCATTGAAAGTGTACGGAGTGTACACTGTCAGCGTAACAGCCACTACCGAGCAAGAAGGCTACCTCAACAGTGAAACTGCTGTCACTACTTTCGAAGTAGTGCAACCTTCTGCTCCTCTAAGTTTATAAACAAGGCTTTCTAAAGATAACCTTTTTATATATGACCGCAGCGGCGCGCCTTGATGGCACGCCGCTGCTTTTATCATATATTCGTACCCGAAGGGCACGGATAGTAGTGCAGTTGCCGGACAGCCTCTACTTGCCCTTATTGGGTTTGTTGGGCCTATTGGACTTATTATACCTATTGGGTTTATTTGGTCTGTTGGGGCGGCGTCGGTTGCCGCGAGAGGGCCTTGCGGGGCGATATGCGGGCGTTTCGCCTATCTCGGCAGGTAGTTGCAACTTGCGCACTTCTTTGCCGAGAAAACGCTCTATTTCGGCGAAATCGCGCTGCTCTTTTTCGCTGACAAAAGTCACGGCGCAGCCGTTAGCGCCGGCACGAGCCGTGCGGCCAATGCGGTGCACATAGTCTTCAGCTTCGTGGGGCATATCGTAGTTCACCACC
Source organism: uncultured Bacteroides sp. (assembly GCA_964648845.1). Lineage (GTDB taxonomy): Bacteria > Bacteroidota > Bacteroidia > Bacteroidales > Muribaculaceae > CAG-873. The sequence goes on along the minus strand of CAZYNO010000029.1, from coordinate 2,761 downwards.
ATTGTGATGTCGTCGATGTCTATGCCGCGAGCCACGATGTCGGTGGCGATGAGAGCGTCGATATGTCCGGCACGAAATTCGCGCAGCACCTCGTCGCGCTTAGTCTGCTCAAGGTCGCTGTGTATCTCGCCCACGTTATACTTTTTGCGGCGCAACTCGCGAGTCAGTTCCTTGACTTTGAGTTTTGAGGCGGCGAAGACTATCACGCGCTTAGAGCTCACGGTTTGAAACAGATGTTTGAGTATAGCTGTCTTTTGAGCTTCGTAGCACACTGCCGCGCTTTGGTCGATGTTGTCGCCGGGCTTTGATACCGCCAATTTCACCTCGGCGGGATTGTTGAGTATGGTGGCTGCCAACTTTTGTATCTTGGGCGGCATTGTTGCCGAAAACATCAGCGTTTGTCGCTCTTTGGGCAGATGTTTCACCACTTGCATAATGTCGTCGTAGAAGCCCATGTCGAGCATACGGTCTGCCTCGTCGAGAATGAAGAACGACACTTTCGACAGGTCAACGTAGCCCATTTGCAGGTGTGCGAGCAAACGCCCCGGTGTGGCGATAACCACGTCGGCGCCAAGTTTTAGTCCTCGTTGTTGCTGAGCAAAAGTTTTGCCGTCTGTGCCGCCATACACAGCCACACTGCTTATGGGCAGAAAATAGCTGAAACCTTCCATTTGTCGGTCAATTTGCTGAGCGAGCTCGCGTGTCGGAGCCATCACTATGCAGTTGATGGCGTCGGTGGGCGCGTGGTCGGTATATAGGCGGCTAATCATCGGCAGCAGATAGGCAGCGGTTTTGCCTGTGCCGGTTTGGGCGCAGGCAATGAGGTCGCGACCTTCGAGCACCACCGGGATGGCTTGCTCTTGTATAGGGGTACACTCATCGAAATGCATGTCGTAGAGTGCATCCAAAACCTCATCGCTGAGGTCAAGTTCGTCAAATCTCATGTTTGAGAGGTTGTAGTATTTTTTTTGTGTGGTTAGATGCCGCGCACATGGCGTTCCCACGCCCAGGCAGAGCGGAGGGTGTCGTCGACGGTGCGCTCGGCTTTCCAGCCTAATTTTTCGTTAGCGAGTGAGGTGTCAGCCCACACTGAGGTGACGTCTCCGGCGCGACGGGGAGCAAATTTGTGGTTCACTTTCACACCGTTTACGCGTTCAAACGACTCTACGAGCTCTGTCACCGACACGGGGCGACCGGTGCCGATGTTGAAGATTTCGTATTTGTCTTCCATCTTCTTGCCAACCATGCGGTTGATTGTGGCAACGTGAGCTTTGGCAAGGTCGACAACGTCAATGTAGTCGCGCAGGCAAGTGCCGTCGGGGGTGGGGTAGTCGTTGCCGAAGATTGAGAGACATTCGCGCACGCCGGCTGCTGTTTGTGTGATGAACGGCACAAGGTTGTTGGGCACACCGCGGGGCAGCTCGCCGATGAGTGCCGAGGGGTGAGCACCGATGGGGTTGAAGTAGCGCAAAGCTATGCCGTTCAAGCCTTCGTAGGCCTTGCAGCTGTCGCGCAAAATGTCTTCGGCAATTTGTTTGGTGTTGCCGTAGGGCGATGTTGCCGGCTGACGCGGTGATTGCTCGTTGACGGGAAGCTCTTCGGGCTCGCCGTAGACGGTGGCGCTCGATGAGAAGAGGATGTTGGGACGATTGTATTTGCGCATCAAGTCAACGACGTTCATAAACGAGGTGAGGTTGTTGCCGTAATACTTCATGGGGTCGGCTACGCTCTCGCCAACAGCTTTGAAGGCTGCAAAGTGGATGAGGCTGTTGAATTGATGTTTCTTGAAAACTTCTTCAAATGCAGCACGGTCGCAGGTGTCGACCTCGTAAAAAGTCGGGCGCACGCCGGTGATTTGCTCGATGCCTTGCAATGAGCCGGCGTCAGAGTTTGAAAAGTTGTCAACAATCACAACGTCGTATCCGGCGTTGATAAGCTCTACTGCAACGTGTGAGCCAATGTATCCGGCTCCGCCTGATACCAATACTGTTTCTTTCATTGTAGAAGTTTTTATCCGGTTATATATTTTATGTTGCAAAATTACGCAATATTTTAGTTACTACACACAACTTGCTGATTTTTATTGCTATTTTTTTGCATTATTGCACACTGCAGATGCATTTTACCATGACGGTTGCGAGAAAAGTCCGCTCAAGTCGGTAGCAACGGGTGCTGTGGTGGCTATGATGTGCAGCGCCAGCGCGCGTGTCATGAGTATGTCGTCGTGCTTGCCGAGTTTGGCGGCATACGCCCCGTTGGGCAGTTGCTCGTAGGTGGCAAACTCGTTGCAGGCTTCGGTGTCGCGCTCCACATAGCTGCCGTCGCGCACGGCTGCAATGAGCGAGTTGATGAGCACCGGCTTGGTGCGTCGGTTGGTGTGGAAGCCTATGCGGTCGGAGATGGTGGCGGTGAGACGGTCGGTGACGGTGCGAGTGTATAGGTTTGAATAGCTGCGTGCCATCTGTGCAATGACGCTGAGGTTGTTGTCGGCGCCGCCGCTTTCGGTCTCGAAGGTGTTGCTCTCGATGACCAATAGCGCGTCGTTGTAGTAGTGCGCTATGCGTATGGCTTCGGCAGCGAGCAAATCGTGGTCGATATGTCCGCGCCACTGTGCCACAACCTGCGGCTTGGCTTCGCGCGACAATACGGCGATAACGCTCCAGTCGGCATTTGCCGAGCGTCCGCCGATATCCATAGCCACAACATATTCCAATTCGGGCTGCGCATCGCGCCATATTTTCAACATTCCGCGGCTGTCTGC
>CAZYNO010000028.1:0-16625 GCA_964648845.1 uncultured Bacteroides sp. | reverse complement strand
AATTGAATATCAATTATTTCAAAGAACTCTTATGATTTTTTAGTGGACACTAATGGTTTTTAGAGATTAGTGATTTTATTTACACTGCAAAGTTAATATGCAAAATGCAGCACGGTGATTTTTTGCAAGGTTGCAAAAAATCAAATAAAATTAGTAACTTTGCCGATGCATGAAAAAACAGATGTAAAACTTTAACTATCAATATAAGATCATGAAAAAAGATAAGATTTGCGCCGCTGTGGCCGCCATTCTTTCGATGATAGGCACGGGCGCGAACGCTCAATCGCCGGATTATGGAGGAGAATCAACGCAAGTGCCTCACCCCGATTGGGTTAAGAATGCCGTGATTTATGAGGTAAATCTGCGTCAAGGCACAGCCGAACGCACATTCAAAGGGTTTGAGAAGGAGCTGCCGCGTCTGCAAAAGCTTGGCGTTGATGTGCTGTGGTTTATGCCCATCCACCCCATCAGTGAGTTAAACCGCAAGGGCGAACTGGGCAGCTATTATGCAGTTGCCGACTATAAGCGCGTGAACCCCGAATTTGGCACGATGAAGGACTTTCGCGAGCTTGTTGACGCCGCACACCAACAAGGCATGAGGGTGATAATCGACGAGGTTTGCAACCACACCGGATGCGACAACCACTGGGTGGACTGCCATCCGGAGTATTATGCTCTCGACGAAAACGGCAGTAGGTTCGGTCCGTTCGACTGGACCGACACATACAAGCTCAACTACGGCAACGTTGGGCTGCGCCGCGCCATGAAGGACGCCCTCAATTTTTGGGTAAGAGATATTGGCATTGACGGTTTCCGCTGCGATGTGGCCGGAGAAGTACCCACCGATTTTTGGGAGGAAGCACGCGCCGAGCTCAACGAAATAAAGCCCGTGTTTATGCTCGCCGAAGCATCGAAGCCCGAGCTGCTGCGCAAAGCCTTCGACTCAGACTACAATTGGCCGATGAAAAACGTGTTCAACGAGATTGCCGACGCGCAAGGAGTGAACAAATATGCCGTGGAGCACAACTTGGAGCATAGAAACACAAACGCACTATCAATCGACTCATTGCTCAGTGTTCAAGCCAAACAATATCCCCAAGGCGCCATAAATATGCAGATGATCACCAACCACGACCTCAACTCGTGGGAGGGCACAGAGTTTGACCGCCTCGGCGAGGGCGTGAAAGCCTTTGCCGTGTTGAGCTATACCCTGCCCGGCATCCCGATGATGTACACCGGACAAGAAGTGGGATTTGACCATGCATTTGAATTCTTCAAACAAGATGTCACTCCCGACTATAGCGCCAACGACTACACCACATTCTACACCCGGTTAAACAATCTGCGCCACAACAACGCCGCACTTTGGAGCGGCACAGAGAGTGCAAAGATGCAGCGCTATGCCACAGTCAACAGCAACGTGTACACCTTCTCACGCGAGCGCAACGGTCAAAAGATTGTGGTTGTTGCCAACCTGTCGAACAGCACTGCCAAGGTTAAATTTAAAGGCAAAGCGCCGGCTCTGAAAGGTCTCGTTAATTATTTCACCAACTCTGCCGCTGCCATGCCCAAGCAACTCGGAGCGTGGGAATATCTCGTTTTTACAACCCCTATAAAATAGCATACAAACGACTATGAAACAGTCAATTTTAGCAATACTTCTGTGCCTGTGCACTATCGCAGGCTTTGCGCAAAAGAAACTTGTGGGCGGCGACATCTCACTGCTTCCCGAATACGCATCTTCAACCTATAAAGACAATGCCGGCAATGTGGTGCAACCACTCGAGCTGTTCAAAAGCGAAGGCCTCAATGCCATGCGCGTGCGCATATTCGTCAATCCCGACAAATATCCTGGCAGCGACAAAGATCCAAATGCTTGTCAAGACCTGGAATATGTGAAGGCTCTTGGCAAACAGATAAAAGACGCGGGCTTCAAACTTATGCTCGACTTCCACTACAGCGACACTTGGGCTGACCCTGCAAAACAATGGACCCCCGAAGAGTGGAAAACGCTCTCCAACGATGAGCTATACGCCAAAATCTACGACTACACCAAAGCCGTGCTACAGGAAATGAAGGCCGCCGGTGCCGAACCCGACCTTATACAGACCGGCAACGAAATAAGCTATGGCATGCTTTGGGGTGCCTACGGTGCGTCATCGCTCAAAAAAGTTTACACCTCGAGCGAAGCAAACTGGGCATACTTCATCTCGCTGCTCAAAAATGCCGGCAAGGCCTGCCGCGAGGAGTGTCCCGATGCCAAAATCGTTATCCACTGCGAACGCATTGCAGAGACTACGGTGCTGAAAGATTTCTACGCCAAGATGGAAGAGAACATTGACTACGACATTATTGGTCTGAGCTACTATCCGTATTACCACGGCAAGTTGCCGCAGCTTGAAGCAGCGCTCAAAGCCGTAGAGAGCGCATCGGGCAAGGATATAATGATTGTTGAGGCCGGCTATCCATACGCATGGGGAATGTCGGGCTCTACCACCGACTACAGCGATACCTACGCCTATACCGAGGAAGGACAGCGCAAATTCACTGCCGATCTCATTGATATACTCAACAAGCATGAACGGGTGACAGGCCTCTTCTGGTGGTGGATGGAATATAACGCCTACGGAGCCGGACTGAGTGGCTGGTACAATGCCCCACTCTTTGACAGTCGCAACGGCAAAGCCCTCGCAGCGCTGTCGGAGCTGAAAAATTTTCTTGGTGACGCCGATGCCGTAAAAAGCGTGACAGCCGACATCGGCAACGAAGACGTGCGCATCGTATCGCTAAACGGCACTACCGTTTACAGCGGCCCCGGCGAAGCATGCAACAAAGTATCCCCCGGCACCTACATCGTCATCTCCGGCAACTGCGCCACCAAAGTCGCCCTAAGATAATCTCCCGCCCACCCCATAACAGATGCGACAGCGAGCTCACCGCCCGCTGTCGCATTATATAATCAAATTGCATATACATGTTACTTTCTACCAAATGTCACAATATATTTTTGAGTGGGGCTATGAATACTATCCGGCTGAGTCAAAGATAGCTGTCCACTATCCAACAAAGGTTTTATGTAACGAATAAAATGCTTGGTGTGCAAAGCAAGCCCAATATGTTCTAAAATTTCACGTCTACTTCTAGGAGTTATACAGAACTCAAGAATTGCCTTTTGTCTATCATCAAGGAACGCCACTTTGTCACTTACTTTGTCACTTACTTTGTCACTTACTTTGTCACTTACACCATCTCCGATCTCATCAACAAGAGGATTATGCTGCACAGCAAGAGGGTTTGTTCGTTTGAAAGTAACAGTAATTCTACCGAGGTCATTTGTCCAAGAAGGCTCGGGAACATTATTTTCACGACATACATCTAATATGCGGTTAACGCCTGTGCCCCATTTTTCAAGCATCTTGATTTGGAACAACACTTCTGCCGTAATAGGATTGTATGGATAAGAATTATGTGGTTGTTTCAACATTTCCACAGTCAATTCTCGCGGCAAAATTCCCGGATTTGAAATTTCTAACCTATCATCAAATATAGCAATAGTAATAGTTTGATTATATTTCTCCCACTGCCGATGACACAGCGAATTTATAAGAGTTTCTCTTAGTGCCTCAATAGGAATTTCCAAATGCTCTTCGCGTATAAAACCAACAACTTTGCCTCTTTGGAACAGATGTTTGAAAAAGAAGGAAGTTCCGGCATCAAGCAAGTCGAAAAAGTTGCCACCAACACTCATTATATCTAAGAACTCACGCTTAGTATTGCCTAAAAAGCGAGCCATTTGCAACTTAAATTGAGGATATTGGCTTGTTTTTATACCAAACAATAGAGCAGCTGCATTATTTGGTTTTCCATCATCAGCCAACAAATTCCATTTACCGAGAATATCATGAATATTGTCATACAACGCAACAGAATTGATGCGACCTGCATCAACTCCCATTTTAACGGCATTCATAACACGATTTTGATCTATGTCGTCCAATGTAAGACCCTCAGCAGGTTGACGTTCCCACGAATGTAGCTTTAGATTAGAAACTATTAAGCGAGTTGTAAACATTTCACGAGGCATGCGCATAGTGGTGCTTTCAACTTTATAGTATGGACAACCATGATACGTATATGGCGGTTTACCCCATACATAAGCATCAAAATAAATTGCAATGACCTTTGGGCCATACAAACCTTCGACAGGAATATACTCTACTCTTACATCTACCGCCGGTTCTATACCCGACAAAGCTTGTGCTATGTCTCTTTGTGTTGCATCCGTAACATCCTGGCCAATAATCTTTAAAGAAGAGGGAGCAATACCAAAAATTAGCCAACCGCCGCCGGTATTGAGAAACGCACATGCACTATGCATACCGTCTTTAAGTTCGCCTGTAGATTTTTTAAGCTCAAGGGAGCGATGCTCGCCGTTTGCAATTAAGTTCCGTATATCGTTAATAGTCATTCTGCTTTTTCTTGATATTGTTTTTTAGGTAACTATTCACTGTAAATATAATATCTACTTTTCCTTACAAAGTTGATAAAAGTTTTTCACATCACAAAATTTAACACAGCTAATTTATATATCTCGCTAACAAATTAATTGGTAGAACAGATTTTCTTTGATTCAATGCTCCGGCGAAACCGGATGGCGAATTGGTGGCGGGTGGGCGCAAAAAGCGAGGGGTTTGGGTTGTTTTGTTAGCAATTTGTAAGTTTAATAAATTTTTTTAGACAAAATTTGCATTAATCAAGATAGTTGACTATCTTTGTGCTCAAAGAGCAAGGCTTTATCTGCGTTCTATATAAAATTTGTTTTGCTGTAATATATATGCTCGAACTCGAGTTGACTCGCCATCGGCATATTTCACTTATAGACATCACACTGCATAACTTATAAATAATTATCAATACTAACTTTTAAACCAAGTCTGAATGAAACAGTTTTTTACTCCATTGATTGGTTTTGCTTTGGCTATCTCAGCTAATGCTCAAACTATCTTCACGAGTTCGCTCGACTCGCAAGAAGAATTCAGCCGTTGGACAGTTGTCGACAACAACAAAGATGACAACACCTGGCAATTCTCAGCATCGAATGATAGTGGTAAACGCACTTACTACTCGTATCACAGCACAAACCAAGGTGACGACTGGTTGATATCGCCCGCCATCACAGCCACCACTGCCGGCAACTATCTTATCACGTACAGCTATGAGGGCGGCACAAGCTATCCCGAGGCTATGAAAGTGTACACCGGAGCTGCTGCCGACATTGCAACGCTCACCGGAGGTCTGCAAAAAGATTATACTGCCGTAACCGGCAAAAACGCCGACTACTTTTTTGTGAAGCTCGAAGCAGGACAAAGCTTCTACCTCGCATTTCAAGCATGCTCACAACCCGATATGTTTCGCCTCTTCGTTCGCGATGTAGAGGTGAAGATATGCAACAATCCCGTTGACCTCGCTTTGACCGAAATCACTTCGCCCACATCGGCAGAAGGCCTCACAAACAGCGAGAAAATCACCCTCAAAGTTGCCAACAACGGACTTTCGGCTGCAGCCGCAGGCTCATCGTCGGTAACAATCGCAATCGACGGCGAAGAGAAGTTCACCGAAACAATCAACCAAGAGATTGCCGTTGGCCAAGAAATTTCTATCACACTCAACACTCCGGTTGACCTCTCAATCTCGCACCACACATACAGTGTTACCGCTACTGTCAACAACTCTGACGACATCTCAAATGCCAACAACTCGCTGTCGTCATCAATACGTCACATCGGCCCCGCAGTAGAACCCTACACCATGGGCTTTGAAAACAGCGAAGACACCTCAGACATCAAATTCATCAACGTAAACGAAGACTCAGGCTATTGGAGCATACAAACCGACGGCTGGTTTGTTGCACCCTCTCGCACCGGTGTGCGCAGCATGTGCTACAACTACAGCAAAGAAAACCAAGCTGACGACTGGGCTATTCTCGACGGCATACAAATGGCTGCCGGTCACCACGTGCTCAAATATTGGGTTTCGACAATGGACGATAGCCACAAAGAGAGCTACTCAATTTGGTGGGGCAACGAAGCCTCAGTCAGCGGCATGAAAAACAAAATTGCCGAATACACCGACTACACAGGCGCTGCCTACACCAAAAAGATTGTTATCTTCGAACTCACCGAACCTCAAACAGTTTACATCGGCTTCCACGCCACAAGCGCTGCCAACCAAAACTGGATTGCTATCGACGACATCTCAATCAACTCTATCTCTGCAACCGATGTTGATATCGCCGTGAGCGACCTCACCAACCCCGGCGAATATCTTGTTGAAAAGCAAGACAAGAATATCAAATTCAACGTCATGAACCAAGGTATCGTTGACATCAAAGCCACAATCAACATCGACATTGATGACCAAAACGTGTACTCTAAAGAAGAGACTCTCGTTGCTCAAGACGACAAAACATTCTCTATCAGCGGCATCCTCGACACATTGAAAGATGGCAAACACACCATCAAAGTGAACGTTTTTAACGCTGACGAGAAAGACACTTCAGACAACACTCTCGAAAGTTCATTCATCAAACTCGGTGCTGCACCATTAGCTTGGGACTTTGAAGACGGTGTTGTGCCCGAAGAATTTACCGTGCGCTCTGAAGACAGCTACACTCTTGCTGACGGCGCTAAAGAAGGCTTCGGCGAAACCGGTGTCTGCATCCTCGATATCGAGAAACACCAATACTACGGCGAACACATGCTTGGCATGACCTGCTGGTTCACCGAGGCCGGCTACGCTGACCGCTGGGTTGTTCTCCCGCAAGTTCACGTTGACTCAGAAGACTCATACTTTGTGTGGAACGTAGGCTCATTGGATGCCAACTACGACGAAAAATATTCAATCGAAGTATCTGCAGGCTCTGACTACTGGACAAATTACGACAAGGCAGTGACCATCTCGCAAGAGAACTATGTGCGCAAAAACCGCGGCATATCGTTGGCTTCATACTACGGTAAAGACGTGTATATCGCACTTCACCTCACCACCTACGACGGCTACGCAATTGCATTCGACAACCTCGGTCTCTACGGTTGCACTGCAGTGTCGGCAGGTGTGAAAGATGTTGTTAAATCAGATCTCAACGTAAACTTTGCCGGTGACGTGCTCAACCTTGATGAGGCAGCCAACGTTAACGTCTACGACCTCAACGGCCGCAGCGTGCTCAGTGGCAAAGGCACATCGTTCAACCTCTCAAACCTCACAAAAGGCGCATACATCGTCAAAGTGACCACTGCCGAAGGCACAGTCACCAAGAAATTCATCAGATAAAATCTGACACATACTGATAAGGAAATGCCGTTCGAGCCTCAACTCGAGCGGCATTTTTATTTACAATCACAAAGCATTACAATTTGATATTATTTCACGGCAAATATTTGCAAATATAAATTTTGTTGCCTAAATTTGTGACATTATTCTTCTTGCAAAGCTAAAAACCGGAGATTATTGCATATTTGTGTCTTTTATTGCAAAAAATAGTGGCATATTTGCGTCTAATCCGTTGTAACTTCTTGCGAACTTCTATAGATAAATCTCTAACTAAACCTATAATTTAAATAATTATGAAACTATTTTCTACTTGCTTAACGTGCGCTGTGCTGAGTGTATCAGCCATGAGCGCAGTCGCAGCAGAGTCGAACAGTGCCACGTCTATACCCTTGACGGGCTTCATGGCAGTGAGCGACGAATGGAACGACGACAGCAACCTTGTAGCCTATTATGGTTTCTACAAGTTCAACTCTGACGGCTCGGGTGGCATCTCGGCCGTGTCGCCCATCGGCTACGACAACACTTGGGCCAATTGTGGCGCTGTCTACATTGACGGCAAATATTATTGCTACAATGTGAGCGGCTCATGGATCACTTACACATTGTCGTATTACGTAATTGATGCGTCAACATGGAAGATTGACACATCGGCAGGTTTTGTGTATCAATACAAGACAAGCACCAGCGAAGAGTCGCAAAAGGCTGTTCGCGTGCCCAGCGCCGTAGTTTACGACCCCGTGAGCGACACCATCTATGCATTCACTCACAAATTCGGCAACTCCGACTCGGGTGCTATCTGTCGCGTTGACCGCGAGACCGGCGAATTGCAATATATTGCCGACACACCCTTCATCAAATCGGCAGCAACAAATGCCTCGGGTGTGACCTACGGCATTGACCGCAGCGGCCAACTGCGCAAATTCGACGCCAACTGGGGCAACACCGTGGTTGGCGACCTTGGCATGACTCCGTCAGGCGACTCTGAGCTCAACTGCGGCGCCGGCATCGACTACCGAACAAACTCAATGTATTGGTCGCTCTACGGCACATATCTTGCCAACTCAGAGACCGAAAACGGCACCAATGCTCTCATCAAGGTAAATCTTGACGATGCAAGCGCAGAATTGTTGTGGAATTATCCCAACAGCCAACGCTTCACCTCAATATCGGTGCAAAACTCGCACCCGTTGGCTCCCGACAATCTATACGACTTCACATTCACTCCCGAGACCTTGGGTAGCAACATAGGTGTGATTAAATTCACCGTGCCCTCTGTCACATACTCACAAACAGCACTCACCACCGACTATGAGTGCGAAATATACGTAGACAGCGAGAGCAAAGGCACATTTACCGTCACTCCCGGCAACCAATTCAGCTATACCGTAGAGGGTCTTGAAGACGGCAACCACACTGCGTCGGTAGTGCTTCGCGCCAACGGACACTCAAGCAATGTTTCATACGCCACATCTTTCTTCGGCGTTGACACTCCGCAAGCCGTACAGGATCTTACTCTCAGCTACGACGCCTCAACTCAAAAGGCCACGCTGACTTGGAGCATGCCCGACGTTGGTGCCAACGGCGGCGTTGTTGACGTCAACAATGTGCGCTACAAAATCACTCGCTATCCCGACAAGACTTTGGTAGCCCGCTCGGCAAAAGGAACTTCGTACACCGAAGAAATGACTCAGCCCTACAACCTGTTCTACTACAACGTTGTGCCCTACAACTACAGCAACTCATCGCAACAAGGCAAGGGTGCCAACTCTAACAAAGTGAAAATGGGTGCTCCGCGCGAACTCCCCTACTCCGAGACCTTCGACACCGAGTCGTCGCTCGATGCCTACACTTTGATTGACGCCAACGGCGATGGCAGCGACGAATGGGAAGCACCGTGCTGGAAGTACGACAGCACATACGCCTGCGCATTCTATTATGGCAAAGCCGACCACCCCGCCGACGACTGGTTGATAACCCCGGCATTCAATCTCAACCCCGACAAGCTCTATAAGCTCACATTCAAATATTACGCCTACTACGGCTACGGCTCTCGCTTCCGCGTGGTTTGCGGTTCAGAGCCCACAGTTGAAGGCATGACCAGCGAGTTGCTCGACAAATCGACCTACTCATCGTTCAGCGACCTGCCCGGCATCACCGAAACAGTGTTATTCTGCCCGCTCGACGGCGAACAATATATCGGTTTCCACCACTTGTCAACAACTCAAGAACACTTGAGCATCGACGACATCGAAATCGTAGAATATATGGACGCCACAGTGCCGGCAGCTGTTGAAGATCTCACAGCTACCGAAGACAGCGACACATCAGTCAAAGTTGCATTCACACTGCCTACACTCAGCGCCGGCCACAAAACACTTGTAGATCCGCTGACAGTGTACATCTACAAAACCGACAACCTCGACACCCCGGCAGCTACATTCACCGGCAAGAACCCCGGCGACGCTATCGAATGGATCGACGAAAACGCTGTTAAAGCTAAAAACGAATATATCGTCTATGCAAGCAACAAATATGGCAACGGCCTCGAGAACTCTGTTTCTATCGACCTCTCTACAGGCATACCTCAAAGCGTAAGCCTCATCAACGCCACCGCCTACAACGACGACCAAGTGCTCGTTGAATGGACTCCGGTTGAATCTGAAGAGTCGTCAGACGGCCTCAAAGTCAACCTTGAGACTATTCGCTACAACGTCTACAAACAAGTGAGCACTGCCGAGGGCACAACCTACCCGCTCATCGCTCGCGACTTGACAGACCTCTCATTTATCGACAACAACCCCAACGACGGCTACACCGAGCCTCAAAACCTCATCGCTTACTTTGTGACTCCCGTCAACGAAGCCGGCGAAGGCACTGCCGAACAGTCAAATGCACTCTACGTGGGTAAAGCATACAGCATCCCGTTTGCCGAAAGCTGGCAAGGACAAGTAACATCTACCGGCCCCTGGACAAAATCGCTGAAAAACAATGCCACATGGTATATGCGCAGCAAAGGCTACGACCCCATGGTTGAAAGCTATGACGGCTCGGGCGTGTACGACTGCGAAACCGACTACGAACAAACCGACGGTACCTGCGGCCTGGAGACTCCGCGCATCGACTTCACCACAGCCAAAAACCCCGTACTGACATTCTACATGTATCGTGCTCCGTCATACGACAGCGATGTTAAATTGATGATGCTCTTTGACGACGGCGACTACTTCTGGACTATGCCCGGCAACACATTCAGCGCATACAGCGAAACCGAAGGCTGGGAAAAAATCACCGTTGACCTCAGCAATTATACCAAATACAACAATGCATCGCTGGTATTCTACGCTACAGTAAAAGAAGACAACACCATCCACATCGACAACGTGCAAATCAGCGGTGAAGGCCTTGGCAGCGAAATTGCAGCCACAGCATTGCGTGGCAACGTCAGCGGCCGCAGCAACGAAGAGGCTCAATTTACAGCCACCGTTAAAAACACCGGCACAACAACCCTCAACAGTGCTACCGTCGAATTCTTTGTTGACAGCAAATCGAAAGAGACTAAAGAAGTGGCATCACTCGCTCCCAACGAAGAAGCTAAAGTGATATTCCGCTACACTCCCGCCGACAAAGAAGCAGGTGTGCGCGAAATCAAAGCTGTAGTATCGTGCGATAGCGACGAAAACGAAGGCAACAACACACAAATTTGCGCCTACGAGGTTAAGAAACAAAACTATCCCTTCGTCACTACCCTCAGCGGCACACAAGACTATAGCGTTGTTTACCTCAAATGGGGCTTCCCCGACAAAGCAACCTATATTGAAAGCGTGCTCGACGACGTTGAAGCTTACGACAACTTCTCAATCGAGAACCCCGGAGCCTGGACATTGTACGACGGCGACGGCGGCATAAACTTCCGCTTCCAGGACAGCAACGGCAACATTGTCACCTGGCCCAACTACGATCAACCGCAAGCCTTCATGGTATTCGACCCCAGCGAACTCGGACTTGACGAAGCACCGTTCGAGCCATACTCTGGCAGTCAATCGTTCATAAGCTGGTCGTGCGCCACATCAAGCAACAACGACTGGTTGATATCTCCCGAACTCAGCGGCGACGCTCAACTGATATCGTTCTACGCTCGCTCGGCTGTTGACGGCAGCGAACCCTTCTACCTCCAAGCATCAAGCAACAGCAAAGACCCGTCAGACTTCATCAAGATTAGCGGTGCCACAGCCAAAACAACAAGCACAACTTGGACAGCATACCGCTTCGCATTGCCCGAAGGCACTAAATACTTCGCTATCAACTATGTTGGTAACGACGGCTACGGATTGCTCGTTGACGATATCATCTACGACGGTTATCCCTTGGCTGTTCGCCCCGACGGCTACAACATCTATCGCAACGGCGAGAAGATTAACGACGAACTTGTGACCGAACGTCGATACACCGACAGAGGTCTGGCTGACTACTCATCATACACCTACACCGTGGCTCCCGTCTACAACGGCATCGAAGCCAAAGCCTCAAACGAATTTAAAGTTGAGACAGCAGGTGTGCAAAACGTAACTGCCGATGCCGACGGTGCAATCGTCAAAGCCGAAGCCGGCAAAATCAGCATCAGCAACGGCAACGGTCGCGCAGCATCAATCTACACCGCCAGCGGCGTATGCGTAGCAGCATACAACAGCGTTGACGAGGCGGAAGTGAACGTAGCTGCCGGTGTCTACATCGTGAAAGTAGCAGACAAAGTTGTAAAACTTATCGTAAAATAACACACATCCCCTATCATGAAACTATCGAAGAAAATCATGGCAATCGCACTCTCGACAACTATTGTCGGGGGCGCTTTTGCCGCACAATATCAATTTGAGCGCAAAGCCCCGCAAAAGACATCCTATGCGCAAGGGCACAAACCCACGTTCAAACGCCAAAAAGCTACAGAGCTACAACTCGCACCCATACCTACCGCCGAGACATCAGACGGCGTTGCTTTGCTCACCGCTGCACCCGCCAGCGAGAGCGACGTAAACTCTTACACCAAAATAGACGTTGAAGGCGACGGCAACGGCACATACAACCAATGGGTGTATGCCTCAACCAACGATGCCAACTACAACAGCATCGCCACATTGATGATATATCCCAACTCAAGCTACGGCTCACAGTCAAGCCTCGACGACTGGGTATTTATACCCGTGAGCGTCACCGCAGCAGCTGCCGACATCTCTGTCAGCCTGGATGTGAAATCGCAATATTCATACTCAAGCAGCGACTTCTCGTTTGAGGTGAAAGCCGGCAAATCGGCAACTGTCGAAGGCATGACATACAATGTTATTGATGCCTCAGGCTTCAAGAGCAAAGCATGGACCACTTACAACGGCACATTCAGCTCATCCGGCGCCACAACCTACTATATCGGCATACATGCCAAATATCCCAAATCGACAGCCGGCAAGCTGTGGATTGGCAACATCAACGTGTCGATGACCGCTAAATCAGGCGGCAGCGGCGAAACCGGCGGCTCGGGCAGCGGCGAAGGCTCAGGCGATAACCAAAACGCTCAACCCGGTGTAATCTTCTCGATGCACCCCACTGAAGAAGAATTTAACAACTGCACTGTTATCGACGCCAACAACGACAGCGTGACAATACAGTACGGTGTGATGACCGACTCTCAAGGCAACGAGCTCGACTGGCCGATACTCTATATCAACAAAAAGACAGACCTCAAAGCCGACGACTGGATTATCACTCCGGCAATGACCTTGCCCACAGCCGACAAAGCCTACGAAGTGGCTATCGACGCATATTGCACCGTGTTCTACAAAACCGAGGCTTTTGAGATTGCACTCGGCACAAGCCCCGACGTGGCATCAATGACCAAGATTATTCTTGACGAACCCAACATGAAGAATACCTCATATCAAACATTCACCGGCCGTTTTGGCATAGAACAAGCCGGCACATACTATGTTGGTATTCACATCAAGAGTAACAAAGTCGACGGCTGGCAAGTTGCTTTGCGCAACCTCTCAGTGTCGCTCACCGACCAATCGGCACTCGTGCCCGGCGACGCCACAAACATTAGCGTTGTCACCGACCCCAAAGGAGCTCTCAATGCCACAGTATCGTTCACCCTCCCCACCGACTATATCAATGGCGGCACAATACCCGCTGACGACACAATCACAGCAACAGTAGCCACCGGCGTCGATAGCAAAGAAGTGAGCGGTAAACCCGGCGAACAAGTAAGCGTAAATCTCACTACCGAAAACGGCACCAACGGCGTAACCATCACCACCAAAAACAGCAACGGTGAGGGCACAACCGTGAGCCGCACATTCAAGAGCGGCCTCGACGAACCCGTATCGCCGAAAGTTAGATACACCACCAGCGACGACAACATGACTCTCAACATCAGTTGGGACCGTGTGAGCGAAGGCGCAAACGGCGGCATTGTTGACCCCGACGGCGTGACATACGAAGTATATCAATACATCACCACCGACGACGATGAGTATTGGGAACTCTTGCAAAGCAACATCACTGACACCTCATACTCATTCACCGCAACCGAAACCACACAAAACCTCTACGAATTTCTCGTATTATCAGTCAACTCAATCGGCGGCAGCGACGGCGACTACGATTGCTATGCCTCGGCAGTGCTCGGCACACCCTACACTCTGCCCATGGAAGAGTCGTTCACCAACGGCAGCGTCACAGTTGCCGGATTGAGCATCGACTACCCCAGCGACGACTACTATGCATCGTGGGCGCTCGACGACCCGTCGCTCATGGCCGACGACTGTGCCAACGAGTCGGGCTACGCAATTATGAGTTTGAACCAATATGAGGGCACCGGCAAAGCACGTCTCTCGCTGCCCAAATTCAGCACCGTAGGCAATAAATATGTGCGCGCAGGCCTCTCTGTATTCCTGTTCTCAGGCATGCCAGATGTTGATGTATATCTGCTGGATAACCTCGGCACCACACTCAAACTCGGCACCATCAACGGCGATATGGGCTACGGCTGGAAAGAAGTGCACTTCGACATCCCCGAAGAGTATATCAACAAGCCCAACCTCAACATCATGCTCGACATGGCAATCGACAACACCTACACATTCTTTGCCATGGACAACTATCGCGTGTATGAGCGCAGCGAATATGACTATCGCATGTATGCTCTCGACTATCCGAGCACAGTGAAACTCGGCGAAGATGCCACGATAACCGCCATACTCGAAAGCCGCGGCTATGCCGAGTGCGACATACCCTCACTCACAGCAATCATATTCGACACCACAACAGCCGCCACAATCGCTATACCCAAGATGACTACCACAGCCACCGGCAAGCTGCAAGAAGGCGACAGAGTTACCTATACCGGCACATTCCGCTTTGACAATGCCGACTATGTTGGTCAAACCGTAGGTCTTGCAGTAGGCACTACTATTTCGGATAATGACAACACCAACAACGTTGCAGCAGTGCCCTTCAAGGTTGCAATACCGGCAATGCCTGTCATCATCGACCTCAACGCTAAGAATGCAAGCGAAGGCATACAATTGAGTTGGACAGCTCCCTATGCTCAAGGCTACAAAGACAATCTTGAAGGCTATGCAGCATTCGACTCAGGCTCACAAATCGGCCCCTGGAAAAACATCGACTACGATGGCAACGACACATACTCGTTCGGCAACATCGAAGTGCCCAACCAAGGCAAATCGTTCCAAATCATTAACGACTTTGAGCTCGGTTATGACGGCGCATTAGAGATGCCTTCAGGCAACCAATGCTTCATCGTATTCAGCGCTATGGAGGCAGATAGCGACGACTGGTTGATTTCGCCCGAGGTTGCTGGCGGCAGCAGCGTATCGTTCAGCGTATGCGGACTGTCGGAAGACTACACCGAGCAATTTGAAGTGCTCTACTCAAGCACCGATGACGAAGCCGACTCATTCAAATCGCTCGAAACATTCGAACTTGAAGACGAAGAGTGGTTAGACTTCACCGTCGACCTTCCCGCCGATGCCAAATACTTCGCATTTCACTATTATAGCAACGACACATTTGCTATGATGCTCGACGATATCATCTATCAACCGGCTAACCCCGAATGCACTATCAACGGATACGACATCTATCGCAACAATACATTGTCTACCCACATCAGTGCCGACGACACCACCGCAGCATGGCTTGATACCGACACCGAGTTGACGAAGAATTACACCTACAACGTCGCCACCACCGGCACCTACAACGGCGAAGCATTCACCTTCCCGATGTCGAACACTGCAAGCTGCACCTTTGCCGGCGTCAACGACATCAAGGTCAGCAAGTCAATCACAAGTGCAAAAGGCGAAATCATTGTTAAAGGCTACAGTGGCTCACAAGTGAAAGTTTATAACCTGCTTGGCATGCAAGTTGTCGATGCAACAGCAACATCAGATGCTTACAGCATCAGCATCGCTCCCGGCAACTACATTGTTGAAGTAGATAAACATAAGGCAAAACTATTCATCAAGTAGTTTTATAATTATCATTAGGTAAGGTGAAGGCGTGCTCGCGAGGGCACGCCTTTTTTTGTGGCACCTACCACAAAAAAACAGCACCAACCGACACTCTATTGCTGTGCGGTTGGTGTTGTTGTATGTGTGTATGCGGAGGATATCAGAATTTGCGGATACCCATGATTTGGCGCACCTCGGCAAGTGTTTTCGAGGCACGTTCACGAGCACGCTCGGCACCACGTGCAAGCACACGGCGCAGGTAATCTTCGTCGTTGAGTATGTCTGTCACGCGCTCACGGATGGGAGTTGTGACTTTGAGGATATCTTCGGCGAGTTGTTTTTTGAGGTCGCCATAGCGGATAGAGCAATCGGCATAAGCGTCGCGGAATTGTTGCACAACTGCGGGGTCGGAAGTGAGTTCGAGCAGAGTGAACAAGTTTGCCACGGGCTCCGACATCGGCGAGTTGGGGGCTTGCGGGCCTTCGTCGGTGACAGCACGCATCACTTTTTTGCGAAGCACTTTGGGGTCGTCAACAAGATAGATGCAGTTGCCTTCGCTCTTGCCCATTTTGCCTGAGCCGTCGAGGCCGGGCACTTTTACGGGCTTGCCACCAAAGTCGAAGCTTTCGGGCTCGGGAAATTCTTCAACGCCGTAGAACGAGTTGAAGCGGCGAGCAAAGCGGCGAGTGAGCTCGAGGTGTTGCAATTGGTCTTTGCCTACGGGCACTTTGTTGGCTTTTTGGATGAGGATGTCAACAGCCATGAGGGTGGGGTAGG